>NZ_JBLZFY010000008.1:0-78302 GCF_050753365.1 Geminocystis sp. CENA526 | reverse complement strand
CACCAAATACCTGATAATCTCCGGGGTGTTTCGTACGATAAGCCACTGTAACTTGATTACTGAAAGCCCTTGACAATTTATGATCTTTAATATAAAGTAACATCATTCGATCGCCGATAGGGTGATAATCTTTTGGGATAAAAGACCATAAAGGAGCTACTCGAAAAGCTGATTTTGTGAGAAAATAACAACTGGTATCGATAAAATTCTCAGGATGAGTAAAAGGACATTCTCCCAATGGACTACCATCAAGGCGAGTAAATAAACGATTCGAGCAACAAACAGAGGCTTTTGTTTCCTTGTGTAGTTTTATCAAAGATTCTATATGTTGAGGATGATACCAATTGTCACTATCTAGGTATGCGATCGCATCAAAATTTTGTGCAATAGCAGATAATGAACCAATAGCACGGGGTGTATCACCAAAGTCTGCGTGTCCTTTTTCTAAGACAATGTGTTGTATATTCCATTTGCGAACATAATCTTCAGGATAACCATCTGCAACAAAAATATGAGTACATGGATGGGTTTGTAATAAAACGCTACGATAGCATTTTTCCATCCATTCTCTGGGAGTTTTATAATAGGGTGTAATAATAGCTACTTTCATTACTCATTAATTTTTAAAAGGAAAGTCCGAGTTTTAAGCCAAGAATTGCATGGATAACCATAATAACTAAGGCAAGACTACCAAGATAGGCGTGAGTTGTGCGTAAACTTTCTTTATTTCCGATAAAACCCGTAGCGGAGATTAAGCCATTTAAGCCTAATAACCCAATAACAATACTACCCGTCCAAAAATGGGGACTTTCAAAAATAGGTTGCCCTTGCATAATCAGGGATAAAACACCGCCACTATATCCTAGGGTAATGAATAAAAACAAAAACGGCGCAATTTTACGATGATCTCCTTTATTGGTTTGTTTGATTTCTTTATCTTCAGAAATCCTACTACGCCAACCCGTAATGGCAACAGCGCTACCCATCGCAAAGATAACAATTCCCATGAAAAAAGGATGTCCCCAATGAACAACTATTTCAGGTGTGTTAAATCCAGAGAAGATGTCAGCTATAGGTTGCAAAAATTCTCTAATGGTTTCTTTCATAAATAAATCTTTCTTCCTTTGAATGAATTTGTTTAAGATGACAATATTGTTTGGAATGACGGGGAGATTGCTTCGTTACCTCGCAATGACAGATAAAAAAATTATGATTGTCATGGCGAGGGGAAATTTATCTCCAAATTAGTGAAAAATTCCTTAATCCCCGAAGCCATCCCATAAGGTTTGACTTTTTTCCTGACTAATCATTAACAATTAATTTCTTTAAATAAATTTAATGGCGCGTAAGCCATAATATAAAGTGATGGCAACTACAGAAAAAGCACCGATAAAACCTACATAGGCTACTAATCCAGACATTATTAATACTCCTGATGAAATAAACAACTTATATTCTATTATTATTTTGTTACCTATTCTTTTCTGTGAGGAATTTTTTACTGATTATTTTATATGATGCTTGTATAATTTAGCAAACTACGCTTCCGATTTTGGAATGTGTGTCGCCCTACCTTTATAATATAATAAGGATTATGGTTCATTGATTTGAAATTTTTTGAAAATTGCCATTAAAACAAATACAAACAAGTGACGATGAAAAGTTAACAGTTTTTCTTCAATGAATTGAACTAACAAAATGGAATTTTACCTTGACAATGAAAAAATCCAACTTACTAGATACTACCAAATTTGGTCCTATTTCCTTAGTCATTATTCAACCTAATTCTTTCTGCAATTTAGACTGTGATTATTGCTATTTGCCCGATCGACATCTGCAAAATAAACTATCATTAGATTTAATAGAACCGATTTTTAAAAGTATCTTTACAAGCCCATTTTTCCAAGATAATTTTATGATATGTTGGCACGCTGGAGAGCCTTTAACCATGCCCATATCATTCTATAAATCAGCATTTCAATTAATAAATGAAGCTAACGAAAAATATAATAAAACTGAACATTGTTTTTATCATTCCTATCAAACAAATGGTACTTTAATCAATCAAGGATGGTGTGATTTTTGGGCAGAAAATCCTGTGCATATTGGGGTTAGTATAGATGGACCAGCTTTTTTACACGATGCCCACAGAAAAAACCGTAAAGGCGGTAATTCCCATGATTTAACCATGCGGGGAATCGATTATTTAAAGAAAAATAATATCTCTTATAACACCATTTCTGTTATTACTAAAGAATCTTTAGATTATCCCGATGAAATGTTTAATTTTTTCGCAGAAAACGAGATTTTTGATATAGCTTTTAATATTGAAGAAATGGAAGGAGTTAACACGATTTCTTCTCTTAATGGCAAGGAAATAGAAGTTAAATATCGTAAATTTATTGAGAGATTTTGGGAGTTAGTTACTAATAGTAAATTACCTTTTATTGTGAGAGAATTTGAGGTTTTAATTAGCTTAATTTACAGTGGTAATAGGTTAAAAAATACCGATATGAATAAACCTTTTTCCATTATTAACTTTGATTATCAGGGCAATTTTTCGACTTTTGATCCTGAATTATTATCGGTAAAAACTAAAGAATATGGTGATTTTATCTTCGGAAATGTGTTAGAAAATAGTCTCGAATCTATGGGGGAAAATGACAAATTTCAGAGTATTTATAGAGACATTAATCAAGGTTTAAAACTATGCGAAAAAGATTGTAATTATTTCGGAATTTGTGGCGGTGGGGCTGGTAGTAATAAGTATTGGGAAAATGGCACTTTTGCTTCTTCTGAAACTCAATGTTGTCGTTATCGTATCCAAATTTTAACGGATGTTTTACTAGATTCGATCGAGCAGTCTTTAGGTTTATAGATTATGAATAATAATCTTGATAATTTTCACAATTTTTTTTGTTGACATAGCATTCTTAATTTTTCAATAAATAATAACTCCAAAACTATTCCCTTTTCCTTCATAAATTAAAAAGAGAAAGGCAATTAAGTTTATTTTAATCTTCATTTTCTGTCATTGCGAGGTAACGAAGCAATCACCAGATGGCTTCGGGGGAAAATCAAAAATTCATCTAATTGTGAGATAAATAACCCCCTCGCCATGACAATAATATTTTTTTGCATCTTTGCGAGAGAAAAAACCAACTTTTATTTTTTTGCTTGAATAACTTGCAAACTTCCCCCCGCATAAAGTTGATTATTAATGATAGTAAAACCAACATTTTTTAACTTATTTTCTAAGTCTGTTTTTAATAATTGCCATGCGGTTTCTGTCTCAAATAACAACATAAATAGGGTTAATCCGGGTATGAATAAAACATTTTGCGGTTGATGTAAGTCGATGAATGTAAAAATCCCTTCTGGTTTTAAGACTCGATAGGCTTCTTTAAAAATTTCTTCTAACTCTGATGTCGTCATCTCGTGTAAAGCTACGCTACTATGAACTATATCAAAATAATCATCACCAAAAGGCATTTTTTGAGCGAATCCTTCCACAAATTGCGCTTGAGGTACATTTTTTCTCGCTTTTTCTAGGGATACGGTGGATATATCTAACCCTGTCACTGCTTGGGAATAGTTAACTAAAAATTTCGTAGTTTGTCCTGCACCACAACATAAATCCAGTATTTTTGTATTGGAATTAATAGGGAGATTTTGCAATGCCAGTTGTCGAAATTTCTTTTCTCCCCCTACGGGTATCGCCGCTAATTTGGCTATCGTATCATACAACCATTGATATTTATAACTGAGAGGACGCAAAAATGTTGCCATGACAATTTTATTCTATAATTTGGTGGAACTCGATCGTAAAATATCGGGAATCAGGGTATCATCGCTAAATTCTAACACGGTTTCTCGATAACCTAAATAACCCGAATTGGTGAAAAATAATAACATTCTATTTAAAGCTATCCAAACTTCTGTACTAAATTCCCAATCTCCATTCATGGGCGCATAATCGCTAATGGATTTTAATGCCCAAAAATAGTTATTTCTCACGACAGATTTTCCTTTTTGATATTGTGGTAAGTCTTCTTTGTTGATATAAAGAATGTTATCTTTTATAATAGCTTTCATCTTATTTTTTATTTAATTTATTTACTTATAGTATCATAATTTTTATTATAAAATGTCTTTAAATTTTAGTAATATTAACACAATTTGGAGTTCAGTAATAGTAGAAACTTTTGCTCAATTAGGCTTTAAAAATGCCGTCATTAGCCCCGGTTCTCGATCGACTCCTTTAACCCTTGCCTTTGCTCAACATAATGCTATTAATACTATACCAATTTTAGACGAAAGATCAGCGTCTTTTTTTGCGTTAGGATTAGCTAAAAAAAATAATTTTCCTACTGTGTTAGTCTGCACTTCTGGTACTGCTGGGGCAAATTTTTATCCTGCTATTATTGAGGCTAAATATAGTCATATCCCTTTAATTATTTTAACTGCCGATCGACCTCCAGAATTACAAAATTGTCATGCAGGACAAACTATCAATCAAGTTAATTTATACGGAAATTATCCTAATTGGCAAACTCAATTATCTTTACCCTCGATGGAACTCGATCGACTTTTTTACCTGAGACAAAATATTATCTATAGTTGGGAAAAATCTTTTTTAACCTCAAGGGGAGTAGTTCATATTAATATACCATTTCGAGAACCTTTAGCACCGATTTCTACTTTAGATATTAGTTTAGAAAATCAAGAGTTTATCTATCAACAATTATTCGCTAATTTTCCTATTAATAATCATAGCTTTCTTGCTTATAATTTTGATTTTAATAGTTATGTTAATCACTGGAAAAAATATAAAAAAGGTATTATTATCGCTGGTGTGGACTCTCCTGATAATCCTTTATTATATACTCGTTCGATCGAACTTTTATCTAATGTCTTAAACTTTCCCATTTTAGGGGAGGCTTTATCTCCCATTCGCAATTATTATGAAGGAAATAATCAACTTATTATTAACTATGATGCTATTTTAAGAAATCCCGAAAATGCCGTGAAATTAATCCCAGAAATAGTAATTTTATTTGGTGAATATCCTACCAGTAAAACCTTACGAGAATGGTTAAATAAACATAAGATTAAAACCTATATTATTACTCCCCATGATGATAATTTAGATGCTTTACATAGTAACTCTATTCATCTTCGTATTAATCCAGAAAATCTCAGACAATATTTACCATCATTAGACAATAATTTTATCTCTAATTATAGTAATCAATGGAGTTCGATCGAAGAAAAAATTAAGATTAAACTTGAGAAAATTATGGATAAAAAAGAGGAAATATTTGAGGCAAAAATATCCTATCTTTTATCTCAATATCTTCCTGAAAATACTCCCATTTTTATCGCTAATAGTATGTCCGTTAGATATGCAGAATTTTTTTGGCAAAAAAATAATTTAGCTAGAGAAGTTTATTTTAGTCGAGGCACAAACGGCATTGACGGCACATTATCCACCGCTTTAGGTATCGCTTATAAAAGCCAACCTACTATCTTATTAACAGGAGATTTAGCTCTTTTACACGATACTAATGGCTTTTTAATTAATCAATATTTTCAAGGAAGTTTAATCATTATTTTAGTCAATAATAACGGCGGAGGAATTTTTGAAATGTTGCCAATTTCTGAATATCAACCCTTATTTGAAAAATATTTTGCTACTCCTCAAAATATAAATTTTATGAATTTAACTACAACCTATAATGTGGATTATAAACTAATCAATCATTGGGAAGAATTTAAAAATTTATTGCAAAATTTACCCAAAAAAGGTATCCATCTTTGGGAATTAAAAACTAATAGAAAATATGATACCTCATGGCTAAAAAATTATTTTATAGATATTTGAGATAAAATAAAATAATAAGAAAATTATTGAGAGGGGTAAAATTATGGCAACTACCGCCGATGAAGTTTGGAAATTGTTGGGAGAATTAATCGAATCTCAGAAGGAAACCGATCGAAAATTTCAAGAGACTGACAGACGAATGAAAGAGACTGACAGACGAATGAAAGAGACTGACAGACGAATGAAAGAAACTGACAGGCAAATGAAAGAAACTGACAGGCAAATGAAAGAGACTGACAGGCAAATGAAAGAAACCGACAAAAAAATTAAAGAATTAGGCAAACAAATTGGAGGTTTAGCAGGGAAATTTGGCAGTTTTACCGAGGGTTTAGCTTTACCTTCCATGGAAAAAATTCTCCGAGAAAAGTTTGCTATGGAAGTAATAAGTCCTAGTGTGCGTGTTACAAAACAAGGAGAACATATTGAAATCGATGTTTTAGCCTATGCTAATGATGCAGTCAATGCCGTTTATGTGGTAGAAGTGAAAAGCCACGCTAGAGAGGATTCTATTGACCAATTAAAAACTATTTTACAACGTTTTCGTCACTTTTTTCCTGAGCATCAAAACAAACAAGTTTATGGCATCTTAGCGGCGGTAGATTTATCGGCTTATGTGCGTCAAAAAATTTTACAAGAAGGCTTGTATGTTGCCCGTATTAATGATGATGTATTTAATCTTGATATTCCAGAAGATTTCCAGCCTAAAGTTTGGTAAACATCGAGATTTTCTATATTTTTAATCTAGTCAATCCCTCAATACTTTTTGGCTTTGTAAACTCTTTATATCTTTACTTCCTGTACAAAATAACACGGTTTTGATTTCGGCATTGAGTAACTCAACCAAATTCTCTGAGGTTTCAATAGATTCGATCGAACTTTTGAGAAAAGGATAAGCTAAACCTACCATATCAGCACCTAAAGCCAACAATTTTGCCACCTCTAAACCATTGCGGATACCGCCAGAGGCAATTAAGGGAATATCAGGGTATTGTTGAGCAATATCCGCTACACAATCTGCTGTAGGAATACCCCAATTAGCAAAGGTTTTACCCAATTCTCGTTTCAGATAATTGTCGCTTCTTTCGCTTTCTACCATTGCCCATGATGTACCACCAGCACCCGCTACGTCAATGGCTTGGACTCCTTTACTCATCAATTTTTGTGCCATCATCGCCGAAATACCGTTACCCACTTCCTTAACGATAATCGGTACAGACATTTTCTCACACAGAATCTCAATTTTGTCTAATAAACCTTTAAAATTAGTATCTCCTTCGGGTTGAATACACTCCTGTAACGGGTTAAGATGAAGAATCAAAGCGTCAGCTTCCAATATTTCTACTAATTTTGTGCATTCTCGCCATGTATAGCCATAATTTAACTGTACCGCTCCAATATTAGCTAATAATAGTATATCAGGACAGATCGATCGAACCTGAAAAGTTTTAGCAATCTCTGGTTTTTCGATGATAACACGCCCCGAACCAATACCCATAGCAAGACCATATTTTTGGGCAACCATGGCTAAACGCTGATTGATAACTTGTGCATTTTCTGTGCCTCCCGTCATGGAAGAAATCAACAAAGGAGAGGATAATTTTTTCCCTAGAAAATTAAGAGAAATATCAATTTCATGGTAGTCTAATTCAGGTAAACAACAGTGAGTAAAATTATATTTTTCTAAACCATTTTTGACTTGATTAAACTGCACTTTATCATCTAAACAAATGCGAATATGATCATCTTTTCTAGTTTGAGTTTGATTTAAAATAATCTCTTGATTTTCCATTATTTTTATATATCAATAGGTTTTATGTGTTGGTAATTATAATTTATTTTAATAGTAATTTTTTATTATAAATAGAGTCTATTCAATAAGTAAAAAATGAACTCACTTTAGTAGAGTTATGTTATTAGCAAAGAAATTTATTGCTTTGTGAGACTTTGTGAGATAATAATTTCGACTCATAAAATGCGTTTCATAAACCATTTTTCATAGATCATTTTACAATAAACTATTTTACAATAAACCGCTTTTCATCAACCATTTTGCAATAAAACGCTTTTCATCAACCATTTGCAATAAATCCCTTTTCATCAACCATTTGCAATAAATCCCTTTTCATCAACCATTTTACAATAAACCGCTTTGCAATAAATTGACAAAGCTAATAGCGAAAGTCTGCTAAAGCGACTAACTAAAATACAATTTTATATCAATTTTGAATTTAACTTTTTTTTATTAAATATTATCAATATCTAAACCATAAGCATTTATTTCAAGTTTGATTAATTTTTAAAAATTAACTTTTGCCTTTTGCCTCTTGCCTATCTTTACGAGTAAACTTAGATATATCCAATTTTAACTGATTATCTGAACAGTTAAACATACATTTTGTATGAGGAATTAGCTATAATTATAAAAGTTGATATTCGAGACTGTTTATGATTATTTTTAAATCTAAAATATTAAATTTTTTATTAGTTTTAACGCTGTTTAATATAGTAGGATGTAATGGCGAAAATAGGGAAGAAACACCTCCAACTATCAGTTCAGAAATTGATAATTCAGCATTAAATCCTCAAGAAAATAAATTGAATTTAACAGTAAGTATTTTACCGCAAAAATACTTTGTCGAAAAAATTGGCGGAGAATTAGTCAACGTTAATGTTATGGTAGAACCGGGTATGGCGGCTGAAACCTATGAGCCTTTACCGCAACAATTAGTTAATTTGAGTCAATCTTCGGCTTATATTAGTATTGGAGTACCCTTTGAAGAAGCATGGTTAGAAAAAATCAAGTCCGCAAATCCTCAAATTCCCATTATTAATTCTGGTGCAGGTATTGACAAAATACCCATGATCGGACATGATCATCATCATCATGGTCATAGTCACGATCGAAAAGAAGGAGAAAGCCTTGATCCTCATACATGGTTATCTCCTCAATTAGTGAAAATTCAAGCTGAAAATATTTATCGTGAGTTAGTGAAATTAAATCCAGAAAATGAGAGTATTTATCGACAAAATTTAGAACAATTTTTGACAGAAATCGATGATTTAGATAAACAAATTAGGGAAAAATTTGAGGGTATTAGTCAAAGAAAATTTATGATTTATCACCCTGCTTGGGCTTATTTTGCCAAAGATTATAATTTACAACAAATCTCGATCGAACTGGAAGGGCAGGAGGTAACATCAGGGGATTTAGCAAAGTTAATTACCCAAGCTAAAAAAGATAATATTAGAGTAGTTTTTGCCCAGCCACAATTTACCACAAAAACAGTGGATACTTTTGCTAGAGAGATAGGAGGAGACGTTGTGTTATTAGATGATTTAGCCGAAAACTGGTCAGAAAATCTCTTAGAAGTTGCCGATAAATTAGCCCAATCGATGAAAAATGAATCCAATAATTAAGTTATCAAATGTTTATGTTGGTTACGGAAAAACCAATGTTTTAGACAACATAAATCTACAAATAAATGAATTAGATTTTATCGGTATTATAGGACCTAATGGAGCAGGAAAAACGACCTTATTAAAAACTTTATTAGGGTTAATTACTCCTACTTCTGGAGAAATTTCAATCCTAAATTATCCTGTTTCTCAAGGGCGTAAATATATCGGTTATGTGCCTCAAGTTTTAGAGTTCGATCGAGCCTTTCCCATTTTAGTAGAAGATGTAGTGAGAATGGGACGACTATCGAAAAAACGCCTATTTCATCGCTATAACTCTCATGATGAAAAAATCGTGACTCATTGCTTAGAACAAGTGGGCATGATAAAATTACGGGGAAGATCGATCGGTGAATTATCAGGAGGAGAAAGACAAAGGGTATATATTGCCCGTGCTTTAGCCAGTCAACCCCAGATACTATTATTAGACGAGCCTACAGCCAATGTTGACTCCAAAATACAAAAAAGTATTTATGAATTATTAAAAGAACTCAATGAATATATAACAATATTATTAATATCCCACGACTTAGGGGCAATTTCTACCCATGTGAAAACCATTGCCTGTCTCAATCGTACTTTACACTACCATCAGGATAAACTAATTACAGCACAAATGATACAGGATACCTACCAATGTCCTATCGATTTGATTGCCCATGGAATTCCTCATCGTGTATTACCGGATCACGATCGTCAGTAACGTATTTTTTACCTCAGTTTGATGTAAGAATATTCGATTGAAGCAGGTATCAGGTATTAGATAGCAGGTTTAATTTTTGTTTGTAGTAAGGGCTTTAGCCCTATTTTGTTAAACTTCTCACTTACTTAGGGTTTGCTGAATAAATCAGAAGTCTATTAAAATCAAGGGTTTAGACAAACTACATTACTAAAAAAGTGTGCAGTTTTAGCAATTTTTACTCAAAAACTGAGCATTTTTTACTAAATTTTATTTAAAACATCCTTGTATTTATATGTTCATATAAAGTCCCAAAACCTTGATTTTTATTACTTATTCCCTTTTCCCTTTTTCCAAATCCGCTCTTCCCTCTCTTCATCAAAATACTTTTTCAGCACCCCCTACTTATTGTGTTGAAACAGTAAGAATCTGAGGAGGTGTCGCATCAGGAGGATAAAGAAAATCTACAGACACTAACCTTTGACTTTCAGGAGGCATGGTGACAGTAACTAAATTTTCTCCCTTTTCTCCTCTTTTTTGCACTAAATGAAAGTATTGTAAACGAGGCAGATTATTGTCATCTCTATATTGTACTTGTACTAAACCTCGAAAAAATGTTTGAGTGGGTAAAGGATTCAAAAAGTTAACTCCGGGGGCATCCTGTTTAACAGGAGTAGAAAGGGCAATACTAACAGTTTTCGTTTCGTTAGTGGGGTTAATAAGAGGTAAGGTTAAACTATATTGTACACCATAGTTACCGTGCGCACTGTAAGCGGTGTCGGGGTATCTTACCAGAAGGGGAGCGGTTTGTACTTGATTTGTGCCTAATGTGCCTCCCACAAGGGTGCTTAAACCGTAGGAAAAGGCTTCACCAGAGTTGGGAATGGTTAATAATTGACTGCTGGGGGAATCGGTTAAGTCGATTTTCCACATATTGCCTTCGGATACTCCTGCTACTCTACCATAGATTCTTTGCCCCGTGGCTTCGGGAGGAGTTGGCACTCTGTCTCTAGGAGTAGATAAGGAGGCGTTGGTTAATAAGTTTTCCCATTGAGAAAGAGAGGGGGGGTTGTCTTCGTTGTCTTGATACATGGCTAAACTAGCAATATAGACTTTCCCACTGCTATATAATCTCATATATGTCGATCGACCGTTAAGGGGTGGAGTCAGAGAATGTATGGGAATAGGCACATTTAATAACATAGTGCTTTCTCCGGGGGGAATAGTGATATTAGGTGGAAAAATATCTTGACGTTTACCTTGTAATATATCTCCCATAACTCTACTACCCGGTCCTGCAAAAATATTACTTCCTTCTACTTTCGAGGGTAAGGTAATAAAAGGCGCATCGGGTTGACTCAAATAACTAGCTCCCTGTAAGATGTCGATCGAAACAGGCTCAGAAGTGGGATTATGAGCAATAATACCGATAAATAAAGTTCTTTTATCATCTTCAGTGGGGGGTTTAGAAACATGATGGGCAAAAACATCGAATCTACCCTCAAAAGGGAAGTTTAAATGTGCTGTCTCGTCAATTTTATTATCAGAAGGAAAAGTCGAAAGCAAGATACCTTCCCCTAACACTAATTCTGGGCTATTACTATTAAATACTGGTATTTTATTTAACGCTCCGGGTAAAGGGCGCACTAACTGATTATCGGAAACAATTTCACTATTTTGAGCAGGGGTATTTTGAGTATAAATCAGGGGAGGATGAACGGGAAAAAAAAGGGGTAATAGTTCTAACATAAAATAATCTGACGAGACAAATAATATATCATGGAAATAATATCAAAAACTGACCTAATCATAGTGAGAAAAGTTCCGAAATGAATAACTAAGTTCTCGTACAAAATTAATTGTATAGAGGCAAGGGGTTTAAACCACTTGTTATCATAGCGTTGAGATAAATAAAATTCACAATTAATTCTGCTTACTTACTTAAAACTCATGTAAGCTAAGACGCATCTAATTAGGAGTTGCTGAAAAAGTCTTTTGGTGAGGGTAGTGAATCGTGAATACTTGTAAGACATCGATAAAAAAGTTAGAACTAAGATAAATTAGCACATATAATGACTTTTACTATTTGTTTTGATTCCTAATTTTTAATGCAGTTCAAACTTAACAACAATTCATCTTTTTTCACCCCCTTAATACTTGTTACACCCTTTTTTCTTTGGGGTACAGCAATGGTGGCTATGAAAGGTGTTATCCATCAAACTACCCCTTTATTTATGGCAGGAGTTCGTATTTTTCCTGCGGGATTTTTAGTATTATTAGTTGCGATCGTACTCGGAAAATCTCAGCCAAAAACTTGGCAGGGTTGGGCATGGATTAGTCTTTTTGCCTTAGTGGATGGTTGTATGTTTCAAGGATTCATCGGCGAAGGTTTACAAAGAACTACAGCAGGATTAGGCTCGGTGATGATTGATTCTCAACCCCTAGCGGTAGCCATTATGTCTCGTTGGTTATTTAAAGAAATTATCGGGTTTTGGGGATGGTTAGGTTTAGCTATAGGCATTATCGGCATTAGTTTCATTGGTTTACCCGATGAATGGATTATCAATGGTTGGCAAGGAAATTTTAGTGCTATCGATTTAAACTGGCAAAACCTGTTTAACAATGGTGAATGGTTAATGTTATTGGCTTCCTTATCAATGGCGGTGGGTACAATTATGATTCCCTATGTTTCTCGTCATGTAGATGCAGTTATAGCCACAGGATGGCATTTGATTTTAGGAGGATTAGTCTTATTTGTGTTGAGTTTTTTTAGTGAAACTTCTCAATGGGTAAATCTGGATTTATCAGCTTGGTTATCTTTAAGTTATGCTACCATTTTCGGTAGTGCCATCGCCTATGGATTATTCTTTTTTCTGGCATCCAAAGGAAATCTTACCAGTTTAAGTGCCTTAACTTTTTTAACTCCTATATTTGCCTTAACCTTTGGTAATTTAATTTTAGGGGAAACCCTTTCTACTTTACAGATGCTAGGGGTATGTTTAACTTTAGTCAGTATTTATTTAATTAATCAAAGGGAACAAATTACCGAATTTCTTACACCTAAATATGATAAATTTAAACTAGGAATAAAAAAGCAATTAGGAATTAATAATTAAATTTTAGTTGTATGTTGATTTAGTCAATTTTTAAAATTATGTTCCAACTAATTAACAGAATATTCGGGAATAAATCTTCTAATATTAAGGCTAAAGTAGAAATTTATACATGGCAAACCTGTCCTTATTGTATTAAAGCAAAATGGCTTTTATGGTTAAAAGGATGCCATTTTCAAGAGTATAAAATAGATGGAGATTCACAGGCAAGAAAATTAATGATCGATCGAACTAAAGGTAAAAAAACCTTACCTCAAATATTTATCAATAATATTTCTATCGGAGGTTGTGATGATTTATACCAACTCGATCGAACTAAAAAATTAGATATTTTATTAACTGAAAATTTGTAAAAATATTTGGGTAATTTTCTTTCTTATCTTCTTCCTATGCTAATTTTATGAACGTCGATGAAATGCTCCGATTATATGATCAAGGACAACGAGATTTTAGTCAAATTGATCTATGTAAAGAAGATTTAATTCAAGCTAATTTAACCCAAATTAATTTGAGTAGAGCGGATTTGAATTGGACAAATTTAAGTGGCAGTGATTTTAGTGGGGCAAATTTAGCTCGATCGAACTTAACCCATAGTCGTATCATCAGTGCTAAACTAATTGGCACAGACTTAAGCTATGCAGATTTAAGCTATGCAGATTTAAACTGGGCAAATCTAAACGGTGGGAATCTAAGCAGAGTAAATTTAAGTTATAGTAATTTGAATAAAGCATCTTTAGCCAACGCAGATTTTAGTTATGCTAATTTAACAAACTGTAATTTAACAGGGGCAAATTTTGCTGGAGCAAATTTCACTAAAGCCGACTTATCAGGGGCAAATTTAAGTGGAGTAAATTTAACAGGGGCAGACTTTACCAGAGCCGATTTATCAGAAGCAAATCTGCAAGGATGTGACTTAACAGAAGCCAATTTTAAGAGAGCAGATTTAACCGCCAGTCAACTCAGAAACGCTGATTTAAGCGAGGCAATTTTACAAGGAGCAAATTTAGAAAAAGCCAACTTACGAGGTGCAAATTTTACAGGTGCGATTCTCAGAAATACCAATATTAATCAAGTCAAATTATCAGAATTAAACCTAAAATTACCTACTAAAAATCGCATTATCTTTTGGGGTGCAAATTTACGAGAAACTAACCTAGAAAAAGCGATTTTAAAAAACTGTATTTTCAGTCACGCTCTTTTACAAAAAGTCAATTTAGAAGAAAGTTGTTTACACCGATGCAATATGATAGAAGTAATCTTAATAGGTGCAGATTTAAAAGGGGTGAATTTACGCAATAGTGCTTTAAACGGTGTTAATTTAACAGGTACAACTATGGCTGATGGTTCAATTCACCCCTAATTTACCTTAGGCAGATAGGAAAAAGGGAACACTTCGAGGATGAAGGTTGAAGAACCCTACCTGTCCAAAAAGTTAGGCAGGGTAGTTTAATATAACAAGAAATTACCACAATCCACGAACGGGTTGGTTAAATTGTTGAACTTCAGGTTGAGGAGTGTAGGTAGGTGCAGGAGCAACTTCACGCACAGGAGCAGGTTGAACAGCAGGGGTAGCAGTACGAGACGCTTCTAACTCAGACCAAATAGCCGCAGTACGCTCATTTAAAGCACCCGAAACTTCTACTCGTTTCCAACCATATTTAGCTTTTAAGCGACTAATCCATTGAGAATGAGCTTTGTCCACTAAATGGTATCTGCCATCAGCTTCATGAACTAAGACATCTGAACCGGGGCAAAAACCACCGTTAGCATGAAAAACTGCTCCGCTTTCCGTGCGAATAAAGAGAATATCGCCACTTTTACCGATAACACGACCTAACGTATAGTCGCCCCATTCCATTTGTGTTCCACCATTATAGGTATCATGACCTTCTAATTGACTAATTAAGTTTTGCTGATGAGAATTAGATGTTTCTTCTTTTGTTAAACTAGAAGCCTCCGCCGAGTTGATTCCTGCATTGAACAACAATCCTACTCCCAAAGCAGTGAAATAAGGAAGATTTTTAAAATTCATAATTTACCTTCGCTTGGTTATTTGATTTTCTTTATAGTGTTATTGATCAAATCATAAGCTAAAACGCACTTGTATAGTCTATAATCATAATAGCACAAATAAATTTGTTAATCTTAACCATGCCTATTAAAAATTTCTTGTCACCTGAAGAAAAACATTATTTACAAAATGCTTTGAAAAAAGAAGATAGAGCTGAAGTCAGAGAACGAATTTTAATCTTTTTATTAGAAAATGATGGTAAGAATTATCAAGAAATAGCAGATTTTTTAGGTTGCTCTCCTCGAACAGTCGCATATTGGGCTGTTCATGGAAATCCTAATGATACAGAAAGTTTACAAAACGAAACAAGAAAAGGAAATCATCACAAAGCCACACCAGAATATATAGAATTATTATTAAAAATTGTAGATATAGAACCGAGTACTTTTGGATATGAATTTGGTCGTTGGACAGGAAAAAGATTATCAGAAAACTTGGAAAAAGAAACTGGTATTAAGTTAAGTAAATCTCAAATACAAAGGATATTAAAAAAAAATAAATATGTTTATATTTGGTCAAAATATAGTTTAGAAGATAAACAAGACCCAGAAAAAAGAGAATTATTTAAAGAAAAAATAGAAGAATATATAAGATTAAGTAAAGAAAGAGAAAATGATTTACAGATATGGTTTTGGGATGAATGCGGATTTAGTTTGAGAGTAATAAGAAGACGATTATGGACAAAAAAAGGTAAGAGAAAAACCGTCAAAGGACAAAGAAGAAGAGGGAGAGTAAATATGATGGGTGGCTTAAGATATTCAGATAAAAAGAGAGTATGTTATGTGATTAAAAAAGGAGATTCGATGACATTTTATGAACAATTAAAGAAACTGAATGAAGAAATAAAAAAAGAATGGATAGAGAAAGGAAATAAAGAAGAAGATTTTGAAAAAATAGGACCAAAAATAGTAATAATATTAGATAATGCTAGTTTTCATAAAAAGAAAGAAATAATAGAAAAAATAGAGAAAGAACTACCCAATATTATATTGGAATATTTACCACCTTATAGTCCAGATTATAATTTAATAGAATTAGTCTGGCATTCGGCAAAAGAATATATAGCTAATCGAGAATTTAAAAATGTAGAAGAGTTAGAAACAACAATTAAAAGGCTATTAAATGAAAATCAATTAGAGATAAATTGGAGTAAAAAATTTAAAAATAAGGGAAATTTGATTAATGTAACTTAAATGCGTCTTAGCTTATTAGGGAAGATAATGGCATTTATTCTGTGATTACTAATAATTATGTAGTTAAAGATACTAATGTTGATTATAAAATTCAAACCTATAGAAATAAGGTGTATCTGGGAGAAGTTATTTAGCAAAATAATCAGGATACAGTGGTAGATGATTTAGCTTTGTTAAAGTTTAGTAGTCAAGAAAAATATAATGTAGTTAAAATTAAAAATGATGTTCAAAAAAATGAAAAAATATTAGCTACTGGTTTTCCTTTTCAAGATAATTTTACTCAATCTCCCCAGCTTAAATATACTATGGGATATGTTAAGAAAATTTTACATCAACCTTTGATCGGAGGCTATCAATTAGGTTATAGTAATAATATCTATTCGGGCATGAGCGGAGGTTCTATACTTAATGAAAAAGGAGAATTAATTGGCATTAATGCTTTAGGTTCTTATCCATTTTTAGGTAATCATTATATCTATCAAAATGGGACTATTATTTCTGAAAAATAAGTAGCAATAATGGAACAATTAAGTTGGGGGATTCCCAGTAATTCGATCAAACTACTCATTAATAAACTTGAAGAAGAAGGATTAATTAATTTTCAATTAAAAAATAATAACCAGAACAGTAATTGAGATACTAAAAAAATATAGTAATTTTTAAAAATTTATCAAACAAGAAATAAGAATTTAATAAAACTTAAAAATTATCCTCATCAAAAAACTTTTTTATCAACTCCTAATTAAAAATTATGCCACCAAAAGCTGATAAATTACAACAAAATATTGAAAGTATTAAAAGTTTTTTAAACAGAAAATTACCTGAATATAATGAGTTAAGAGAAGTCATCACTAAAGTTAATAAAATAGAGGCTTTATTGTCAGAAAAAAAATTAACATTACAAATAGTAGGTGATGAAGAAAAATTAATTCAAGCAATGTTTGATTTAATTAGTAAAAATCCCGAATTTACTCAGGGATATAAGATTAAATATGATTTGATTCCTGAGTTACCCAAAGAAACTCAATCAGAATTTTTAAGTATTTTAAAGTTAGTTAATTTTATTGATAATGAAATCAATGTTATCCAAGAAATTACCCTTGATACAAACCAAGTTTACACTTTCGGTAGAAATCCAGACTTAAACTTAGTTTTAGATGGAAATATTTATAAAGGCGTATCTTGGCAACACGCCGAAATTAATACAGTTATCGATGAAAAAGGTATTAGTAAATGGCAAATCAAAGACTTAAATAGTAGTAATGGTACTTTTGTTAATAGTCAAAAAATTAATAGTAATTTTATCTTAAATTCAGGGGATATAATAACTATTGCTCATCCTCATTATCAAGACAAATTTGCTTGTTATTATTTCAGTGAAGAAACCGTTAATGATGATAATATCAATAATCCTTATTATGATGTCATTGATTGTGATGTTTTATTGTTAGTTAGTACCTATAATAGTTATAAATCACATTCGATCGAGATTTTTTTGAAGACATTAAATATAGAAATGATGTCTAAACAATTTTTGATAATGGATTTAGATATACAGGAGGAAGAAAAAAACTTAGAAACTGTGATAAGTGAATGTGAAACTTGGTTAGAAGCACAAAATTTTGAGTATAAAATAGACTTTTTTCCTGTACTTTTAACTCCTTATTATCAAGAAGATTATCAAGGGAATTTGTCTAAACCCATGCAAAAAAGACTAGATAAATTTATTAAGGGTTTAGGTAATGTTATTAAGCGTCAACCTGAAAATCTTTTAGCTAAAAGATTAAATGCTCAATTAATTCCTTTAATAACTCCTTTAGAGTCAATTTTAGTGAAAGAAGATGAAGAATTAAAGCATAAAATAAATCATTTTCAAAGTAAGTTACAGGAAATGACTAAACAAAATTGGAAAGATATAACTAAGAGTGTTTTAGGAGAGGTAAAAGAAGATAAAGACAAATTTTTTAAACAAATAAAAACTGACTTAACTCAAGCTAAAGCGTCTATTTTAGATAACTTTAGTAAACGGAGTATTATTTCTCAAATTCAAAATTTTGTCGATGATTTACAACCTATTATTTTTAAAAAAGAAGGACAACCTTATGTTAAGTTATCTCCTAAACAAGGAAATATTAATACTGATTTGAATCAAATTATCATTCAATTCTCTACTTCTACTATGGAAAATTGGGCGTTAAAAGAATGGGATAAAATTTTAAATATTTATAGTAATGGTGGTTTAAATGGGTTATTAATGCGCAGTTATGAAAGAACTAATATTATCCCTAATTTATTCTCTGAATCTCCATTTCACGAACCTTCATCATTAGATGTTAAAAATAATTTTCTCATTTCTTTTATGGGAATTGATAGTGATGTGCGTCATAAACAAGTATCGATGGCAGGGTATATTATGAAAACAATTCGATCGAACTTAATGCAAATAATGATGATGGCTACCCTTGTTTTTGCTATTTTAGGACAAAAAGTCGGAAAAAATGAAATGTTTGCCCAATTATCAGGAGTTTTTAAACAGTTTCCTTTTTTATTAGGCTTAGGAGTTTTTGCGTTGATATTTTTCTTAACAACATCCTATAACCAAGATAATAATTTAAAATTAGAAGAAGCCGCCGAAAAATTAAAAAAAGAGGTTAGTAGTTATTATCAATCTTTAAGTAAAAATTTGTTAGAAAAAGTAATCCAAGATATAAATTTAACTTTAGAATATGAAGCTAATCGCATCGATAATAGTTTGCAAAATATTCAAGAAAGTTATACTGAGTATATAATTGAACAAGAAAAACAACAGATTTCTATTAAAGCTAATTTAGACCTTTTTAAAGAGAAAGAAAAAAATTTAAGTAAAGAAATTACTGAGTTTAAAAAATTAATTAGAACTTAAAATAGATCATTTTGTTAATCTTGTTATATTTTTCTTAACAAATCATCAAGAATATAATTAAACTACAATAGTTATAACTTATAATCATAATAGAGAAAAACTTTTTTATGGTAAAAATTATGAAAAATTCATGGTTAAGTAAAATACTTGTGTTGGGGATTTCGATCGTACCTTTGTTATGGTTAAATAGTCCAGTGGAAGCACAAACGAAAAGAAACGTTTATAGTTGTATCAATTATCAAGGTAAACCAAGTACTGTAGTGGATACAGACAAGGGCAGAGTTTTGTTGATCGTTTGGGAAAGTGACTTTTTTAGAGGTTCGGGGTGGACTCCTCAAAAAAGATGCGAAGAAGTTTCAAGACGGTTTCAAGAATTTTCTGACAATAAAACCTTAAGATTTTTGACTACAGGTAAAATGAAAGGACAAAATGTTATTTGTGTAGGAAAGGCAACGGGAGGAAGTACTTATCAATGTCTTGACAATGGATTATTGCTAACTTTGGAGAGTAACAACGACAATCCCAATCAAGTCTTACAAAATTTATTTCAAGCCACTCGATCGAGCAGTAATTTCCTTCGCAGAACTGGCAATAGGTATGCTTTTGAGTTTGATAAATTTATCGATGAAGCTCCTATAATCTCTCAAACTCCTCAAGTTTTGCCTCCTGAAATCACTCCATCTCCTGTAATTACTCCAGCTCCTCAAATTACTCCTACTCCCGTACCAGTACCACAAAACGACAATTTTGATTGTCCTCCTCTTTTTTGCGATTAAGCAAATGGAAAAATAACTGATATGCCCCAAATAAAGTTATTTAATTCTCATGGCTATATGAAACGAGATAACACAATACTTCCCAAAAAATATCAAAATCATGTAGCCTGTCAAAAGTATCATAACTTTAGAAAATTATAAAAACCGTTATTTCATGGTAAAAATTATGAAAAATTCATGGTTAGGTAAAATAATGATGTTGGCTATTTCGATCGTACCTTTGCTATGGTTAAATAGTCCAATGGAAGCACAAACGAAAAGAAATGTTTATAGTTGTATCAATCATCAAGGTAAACCAAGTACTGTAGTGGATACAGAAAAAGGTAGAATTTTGTTAATCGTTTGGGAAAGTGACTTTTTTAGAAGTTCGGGGTGGACACCTCAAAAAAGATGTGATGAAGTTTCAAAAAGATTTCAGATTTTTTCTGATAATAAACAGTTAAGGTATCTTACCACTGAAGTTAATCAATCCATTGAGGAGAAAAAAGGAGAAGTTGAAGAAGAAGTCAACAATCAACAGGAGGGTTTAGAAGGGGTTTTTGCAGACTTAACCGAAACTTTCGGTAACTTGATGGCTTCGATCGAAACTCTAACATCATCTTTAGCAGAAAGCAACAACACCGCCGAAGAATTTTTCAGTACCTTTACTGATGAAGTCTTAGGATTACAAGATAATTTAACCTCCGCCCAAGAAGAAACGGAAGATAAGTTAGAAGAAACTGCCACCAATGTAGGGGAAACTCAAAAAAGTGAGTTAGATTCTTTACTGAGTGAGTTTAGCGGTAATTTGACAGGAGAGCAATTAACGGAATTAACCTCTCAATTAGACGATTTAACCAGTGGTTTTGAAGATTTGCTTTCTTCTTTCAGTGACGAAAACATGGATTTAGCAGATCAACTTAAGGAGCGTTTAGACGAAATTCTGGAGAATTCGATCGAATATTCGGGAGAAACCATGAAAGACGAACTAACAGAGGCTTTTCAAGATGCGATGGAAAACGCCGTATCTGCCTTAGCCCAAGAAATGGTAGAAAATATCACCATGACAACCATAGGTACTTCTGTTACAGGCTCAATCAGTCCTATTTTACCCGTTATTGTTGCTGCCAAAGTAACATTAGGTTCGATTAATGCAGTATTGTCAGCTTTTGATTTCTAAATGATGCTATGCCATTGCAAGGTAATAAAACAATCTTCCTTATCAGTCATTGCGAGGAAACAAAGCAATCTCCTTTATCAGTCATTGCGAGGAAACAAAGCAATTTTCTTTATCAGTCATTGCGAGGCACGAAGCAATCTCGATCAAACTTGATTTTTACCACCAATAAGCAAATCTCAAAAAATTTATAACAAATAAGGAGTTTTAAACATGAGTGAATTAAGCGACAGTCTGAATATGCTATCTCAGTTAATTATCCAATTTCCTGAAAGATTAGACAATTTAATTACTTTAGCCGAAGAAGTAGAAGCCGAAGCTAACGAATTAGTGGCTAACGTGGAGGAAAAACAAACCCAAGTAGCTGACATTATGAGCGAAATTCAAGAAGCATTAACCGCTATGAAAGATGAAATCGCCGAAAATGAAAGTAACACCGATGCTGAAGTAGTTAACTTTGAAAATAGTGCCAATGAATTAACCGCCTTCTTACAAGAAGCTCAACAGCAGATGATTGAAGAAGTTCAAAGCGCGATGGAAAAAATGAATGAATTTAAAACCCAAATCGATGAAGGAAAAACCGAAACCGAAAGCACCGAAGAAGCTACTCAAAACACCCTCACAGAAGCTCAAAATGCCATTAAAGCTAGTCAAGAAGAATTAGCCTCCGCTATGGAAAGCACTCTTAATGTAATGGAAGCCTTACGAGACAAACTCGAAGATGTTAACAGTCGCATGGAACAAGAAATGCAGAATTTCACCGAGCAGGTAAATCAAGGGCAAGAAACCGTTACCAGTGACATTCAAACTATGGCACAAGAATTTGCTTCCGTCAGTGAGAATTTTAGTAGTGTTTTGGCTTCCACTAGCGAAACTATGTCAGGGGGCGTTGAAGGGTTGATGGATAAAGCCCAAAGTGAAATTGAACAACAGTTACAAGAATTAATTGCCTCCGCCATTGGTAAAGTTACCGATTCTCTCGATGACATGGTACAAAAAATCACCGACGCTGAAGGCGAATCTTCAACCATAAGAGAAATTGTTGGGGATTTAATCGATGAATTAGAAGGCTTTATCGATCCCATCGAAGAAGGTATCGATGGTGTCAAATCTGCCGCTAGTAAATTTGGTATTTCTTTCGGGTAATAGGTTTGTGCTTTGTCATTGCGAGAAACAAACCAATCTCTCTTATCTGTCATTGCGAGGCACGAAGCAATCTCTCTTATCTGTTATTGCGAGGTAACGAAACAATCTCTCTTATCTGTCATTGCGAGGTAACGAAGCAATCTCTCTTATCTGTCATTGCGAGGTAACGAAGCAATCTCTTATTTCGGAGATATGAGGATCGAAAGGCTAAAGCCTACAAACTATTAAATATAACATTGATCAAAAGGAGTTAAAAACATGGCTGTAGATTTAGAGCAAAGTATTGGCGAAACCGTCAATCAATTACAAGAATTATTAAATCGTGCAGATTCTGCGGAAGAAAATCTAACCCAAGCAAGGGAAAAATTAGCTACTGTAGGGGAAGAATTTGATAGTAACTGGGAAGAATTATCGGCACGCGCTCAAGCATTATTAGAGAAAATTTCCACGGCAAGGGAAGAATTAAGCACTCAAACCGATAGCCTCAAGGAAGGATTAACTAATTTACAAAGTAACGTACAGTCTGCCCAAGAACAAGCCTCTCAAGGAGTAGAAAACACTAAAACCGAAATTAACGCCTTAAAAGAAGATAGTGAGGCAAAATCTTCGGAATTAGAAGAAGTGTTTAACACTATCAAAGACACTCTCGAAACTTTACAAAGCAAAGTGGAGGAAATACAAGAAGATTTAGAAAGCACTGTTAGCGAATCTCAAGGTAAACTGGAAAATGATTTCCAAAGTGCTATCAATGAAAATCAATCAGAAGTGGAAGGAAAAACAGCAGAAGTAGAACAACAGATAGCAGAAGATGCTATTTCTCGTTTAAATGACATGATTTCGGCATTTTCTACTCAAATTGAAGAATTAACGAATAATGTTAGTACTCAAGCCCAAGAACAAGCAAATAATACCCAAGAATCTGCTAATTCTACTTTAGAAGAATTTACCAGTAGTGCGGAGGGTATTTTCGGAGATTTACTTTCCACCGCCGAAAATATAGAAAGTACTTTGAGTACCATTAGCGAGGCTGTTTCTACTCTAGGCTCAACCGTTGACACTACCACAGATACCTTAACAACAGCAATGGATACGACAAATATTGGTTTAAAGAGTGCGATCGGCATTTTTGACGAAGTGAAGGAATTGTTAAGTAAAGTGGGAGTGTAAAAAGTAAAAAGTAAGAAGTAATAAGTAATAAGTAATAAGTAAGAATTAAGAAGTTATAAAAAAGATCAAATTGCAGATAAATTTAAGCAATTTTGTCATGAGTACCATAACAGAAAATGATTTAAAAGAAGTTAAAGAGTTAATTACACAATTAAATAATCGAATGATTACTCAAAATGGGCAAGTCAACGAGAAATTAAACGATATGAAAGTGGATATTGCGACTTTAAAAGAAGGGCAAAGTGGAATTAACAAAAGACTCGATAGTATTGATACTCGTTTAAATACTCTCATTGCTGTTATGTTTACTAGCTTACTGGGAATAATTGCAAAACTTATTTTTGTTAAATAGCTATTAGTTTAAAAAAATAAATATTAACTAGATTTATGAGTCTTACTTTAAATGAATTAATCGATCGATTTCAAGAGAGAATAGAACTATTAGGAGGTCAAACTAACGCTTCTACTGGTTCATTTTCTATGGTTAATAAAGCCATCGATTCCTTACACAATAATATCGATAATATTAATACAAATACCCTTAATATTACCAATAATTTAGGTCAAAAATTACTAGATTTAAGTAATAGATTAAAAGAGGAAAAAAACTCGGCTGAAGAAACTTTAAACAACCTCAAAAATCAAACGGATTTAATCGATCGAACTACCGATGATTTGATTACTGAATATCAAACTAAAAATCAAGAGTTTAGAGATACTATTGCCAATATCGATCGAAATATTGATACTGCTGTAAATCAATTATTGAACAATATTAATCAATGGTCAACAAAAATTGAAACCTTAGATAACGATTTAGTTAACTATCAAGAAGAAATGATTAGAGATTTAGATGATTTTCAAACTAAAACTAATAATTGGAGACGCAATTTTCGACAACAGCAAACTAATTTAACCGATAATTTTAATGAAATTGAACAGTTATTAAATAATCAAATTAATAGTTTAAAAAATGATAATAAACAGTTGATAAATCAGACTATTAACTATCAAAAACAAGTAGAAAAAGAGGTAAAACAGTATGATAATAGATTTGATGAAGAAATTAAAAACAACTTAAATGAAGAAGTCATAAATAATATTATTACTCAATTAGAGGAAAGCAAAACTTTGATTCAAACTATTAACGATAACCTCAATAATGTAGGAGAAAATCTAGTTAAAAACATTGTGAATAATCAAGATAAATTAAGAGAAAATAATCAATGTTTAACCCAAATAAATGAGCGGTACGATCGAAGTTGTGATATTGTGAGTTCGATCGAATAGATGATGAGTATTCTACAATAGTTGTGAAACTAAACTATTAATAATTAATTCTTAATATTTTTTTCAGTTTTTTTAGCATATATTTTCCTATAATTTTATATATAATTGTTAGATATTATATAAGAGTAATTTTAAATTACTATAAACTTTAACCTAGCACCTTTTTTATTATGGATATTTCAGAAAAAGCCAAAAAAGTAGTCGCCTCCTCCGTCGCAGGTTTAGGAGTCTTAGGTAGTTTAATTGGTATGGGTTTTAAAAGTGGAGTACAAGCTGAGGATACCCTGTCAAATCTCACTCAAGAATTACAGGGAAATAGTGTAGATTTACTAGCTTTAGCCCAAGAATTGGAAGGAGAAGAAGCCTCCCAATTACAAAGCATGGGGGAATATATTGGCAGTTTAGCATCAAAAATGGAGCAAGGAGAAATCCCTACAGAATCAGAAATTCAGGAAGCACAAGGGAAATTAGACGAATTAAGTGGTGGTGATAGTAATTCTTCCTCTGCTTCTGGGGGTAGCGATGCCAGTGAAAAAGGAGATGGAGATGGTGAGAAAGGAGGAGAAAAGGGAGAAAACGCTTCTCAACAGGCAGGGGGTGAAGAAAATAAAACCCCATCGGAGGGAGGGGATAAATCTTCTCAAGATTCAGTTTCTACAGGAGGAGGGGATAAAGCAAAAGGAGGAGATAAAGAGAAACAACCCGAAAGTAAAGGAGGAGGAGGTAAAGAAGGGGGAGGAGGAAAAAAAGGCAACTCAGGCAAGGGCGATTCGGCAAAAGGGGAAGAAAAAAGTGGTGTCAAAGAAATGGCGGAGGATGTGGATAGTGCTCAAAATCAGATTGAGGAAATAAGTGCCAAGTTAGATGAATTAGGAAAATTGTTAGATGGTTTAACAGAAGATTCGGAAAAAGAAGCGAATGAGTTAGATGATAGCGGTAAACAGTTAGATGATTTATTGGAAAGTTTGACAAAAAAATTAACGGAAAATCAAACGGATATAAATTCTCAGGAAGAAAATACTTTACAGCAATTCACTGATTTTCAAAATACCTTAACAGAATTGATGAAAAATCTCTCAGAAATTCAAGAAACTTCCACTAATAACACTACGGAAATTACTAATAAAATTGATTCTAACCAACAATCTTTAAAAAATGATTTTGACAGAATTGATGCTATCATTCAACAAATTATTAAGGGGGAATATTTACAACAAAATAATAATAGTGATGATGAGGAAGTTATTGATACTCCTGAAAAATTAACCCAAGTTATCGATAAAATTGAAAATTCTCTTACTTCTTTTCAAGAATTGATAGATACCATGAATAATGAAGTAGTTAATCAGGAGGAAGAAACGGAAGAAAAGGTAACTACTATTATGGATATTTTTAATGATAGTCGATCGAACCTAGAAGAAAAATTTACCGAATTGAGTACAGAAATTAGGGAAATTCAACCGCAGGAAATGGAATCTAGTGTAACAACTTTTCAGGAAAATATCGAAGAAGAAAGCACTCAATTTATTCAGAAAAATATTAGTTTAATTAATGATTTTCAAGAGTCTAGTGAGGCATCCTTAAATAGTTTCCAAAATACCATAGAAAGTAATGCTCAAAATGATATAGAAAATGAAATGAATAACCTCTCAGATAATTTGTTAAAATTTTTATTTCAACACTTAGATAATTATGAGCAAATTGAGCAAATATCCAATAACTTAGAGGAGTTAATTACCCTAAGTGAAGACTTATCTTCTGCCAGTGAAATTGCCGAAGAAATGAATCAACAATTAGATAATATCACCGTTTAAATAAGGAGAAAATTATGTCCACTGAGGCTTTAATTGCAGGATTAGAATATATCAGTCAAGTTAGAAAACAACTCCCCGATGAATTGGCTATCATGACAGAAAAACTTACTCTCATTAAACAACAAATTGCTGGTTCGATCGAACAAAATAAACTCAAACAATTAGAAATGGTGGCATCATTATTAAATATTCAAGAAAAGTTAAAAGCCTTACCAAAAACCATAATTCAACAACAAAGTTTATTGCAAAATAAAATGATTTCCATAGCTAGTAAACTGAAAAAACTAGATAAAATTATTGATACCCAAGAAGCAGAAATGTTGCCGATATTAGAAGGAGTTAATAACTACTTTCAGCGATTTGAAAATCAACTAGAAACCATCAAAAACCAACATCTACAATTATTAACAGATAGTATGGGCATTTTTAATGAATTATGGCACACGGTGGAAGATAATTATAATAAAATGGAAGTTAGTTGGTTAGAAATGGAACAAGAAACGGATATTTTAACTCAAAAATTAACCCGTCTTGAACAAACCAGTCAATCTCATTTTAGCATCACTGAAAATAATTTAGAGGAAATGCAAAACACCTTAGAAAATTATGTGCAAAATAATATTATTAATGCTTTAAATAATGTGGAGGAAAATTTAAAACAAGAAATAGAAAATAGTTTAGAAAATATTGAAGATAAAATTAAAGAATTTAGCGAGGAAACCGAAGATAAAATAGCACAAATGGGAGAGTTAATCAAAGAAACTATTGGGGATGTTATGGAATCGATACAAGAATCTTTAGCTATAGAAGATAATAGTCAAGAAATAGATGATTACCATAGTAAATTCGTGAATATATCAGAAAATTTAACGGGTTTAATGCCATCTATTAGACAACTAATTTGCGATTTAGAAGAAGCAAAAGAGTCATTAAATATTTAACTTTATTTAACTTTAAGGAGAAAAAATCATGAGTACATTAATTGATATAGTCAGCAATGTTTATCAAGAGTTTTTAGATTTTGAAACAGAAAAAAAAGACACCTATGAGAGAATAGACGACTTAGAAGATTTTTTGGAAGAAAGTAATCAATTAACCGAAGAAAGTTATGGTAGTTTAATGGATATATCAGAAACTTTAGCCGAAGAAATTGATAATATTTCCGAGAATTTTGTAGAAGAAATCTCCTCCATGTTAGAAGAATTAGACAGTTTAGGAGAACACATTGATCAATTTATCACAGAAACAGAAACCCTCGCTCAAGAAAGAAAACAAGAGGTAATTGATTTAGTGGACAAAATGGGTAATCATAGTCAAACAGTTAATGATTCGATCGAACAGTTATCAGGTATAGTAAAGCATTTTAACGATACTGTCACAGAAATAAAACCCCCCTTAGAATCTAATCTTAATAAAGTAACAGGATTCATCAAAGATGTGATGATTAGGGGTATTAAAAACTATCAAAATATTGTAGAAGATAGTGAGGAAAAATTATTACAATTACTAGAAGAAAATATTAATAATAGCCTTGAAGAAGAAACAGAAAATTTACAAAATTCCTTTGACAATATAGGTAATGATATAGAAAATATTGATAGTATTTATAAAGAAAACCTAGACAATATCACCGAATATTTAGTTAATTTTTATGACGATAAAGGCAATAATTTACAAGATAAATATCAGGAAATATTTGCTTTAATTGAAGATGAATTAATAGAAATATTGAGAAATAAAGAACAAGAAATTAATGAGGAAAATAGCAACTTTAAGGAAATTATAGAAACTGCATTAACTCAATATTCAGATATTAATGATAACGCAGAATCTTTGATTGAAATTTTTGAAAGATTAATTAAAGATTAAGGTTCTTCTACTTTCAGTATGATAAATTATTTATTGACATAGGGCAAAGGGCAATAGTCAATTGGCAATGGAAGTTATCAAAATAATAAATGATAAAATTTGCAATTTTATTTAACTATAACGCTTATTCTATAAAGTTTATAGCTTTTATTTTCTGTTAATTTTGCATAGCTACTGTAGAAGAACCAAGATAATTAGGGTTTGCTAAATAAATCAAAAGGTTATTAAAATCAATGGTTTAGGCACATTATATTCACAAAAAAGTGCGAATTTTTGGCAATTTTTACTCAAAAACAGGGCATTTCAAATCTGATTATTCACAATACACCTGTATATTTGTTGAAGATATAACGCTTCAACACCTTGATTTTTCATTCTTTAACCTGACACCTGATGCCTGTGATACCCACTCTCATCAAAATACTTTTTGTGCATCCCTAGTTTGTTTTAACGACTCGTTGAAAGTAGCTTAATTGGTGGGCAATGCCCACCCTACCATCTAATACTTGAGAGAGTTCGATCGAAAATTCTCTATAGTGTGTAGTAACCACTTTAGCCGTTATTGGGAGATGTGATGTTAACCTTGAAGTGCTAACTCAACTACTTTTTGGAATGCTTCTGCATCTTGGATTGCTAATTGTGCCAACATTTTACGATTCAAAGCGATATTAGCTTTATCTAATTTGTTAATTAATTGACTATAGCTAACTCCATGAAGTCTAGCGGCGGCATTAATACGGGTAATCCATAAACGGCGAAAATCTCTTTTTTTCTTACGTCTGTCTCTGTAAGCATTGCGTAAAGCCTTCATAACCTGTTGGTTAGCGGTACGAAATAGCTTAGAATGAGAGCCACGAAAGCCTTTAGCCAACTTTAAAATTTTCTTACGTCTTTTACGGGCGACGTTACCTCTTTTTACTCTAGTCATTTTTTTTACAGTTTAATATTTAAGGTAATTTAGAATTATGTTTAAGTAGGGAAATAAAATAAAACATCATCCGTGACAATTTACTCGATGATATGATGATTAATCCCTAAGCGTAAGGTAACATTAAGCGAACTTCTTTTTCGTTACTCTCATCAACCAAAGCCATATTACTTAAACGTCGTCTTTGTTTTGCTGTTTTATGCTCTAATAAGTGGTTTTTATTAGCTTTACGACGCATAATCTTTTTCCCGCTTCCAGTGATGCGAAAACGTTTAGCCGCAGATTTTTTAGTTTTTAATTTAGGCATAGATTTATCTAAAATAGACACAATTTACTATTATACGATGAAAAATACCCTTATGACCACTCAATCTTTTTAACATAAATGGAGAAAGAAGTCCCACGCTGTAAACACTAAAATTATACCAAGTTTCAGAGTGGTTGGTAATTTCTACCCGCATAACAGAAGACGAATATGGGTAGTTCACGCTAAACTAGATAGTCAGCATATTAACATCCAAAAAACCCCTATGAGTGAAAAACAAAAACACCAAAACATTGCTAGTCACGAAGAAAATCCTTGGTTAGAAATTGTGAAAACTGTTGCTATGGCTGCTGTTTTATCTTTTGGTATTCGTACTTTTATCGCTGAAGCTCGATACATTCCTTCTTCTTCTATGGAACCAACACTACAAATTAACGATCGTTTGCTCATTGAAAAAATGACTTATCGTTTTCGAGAACCTAAAAGAGGAGATATAGTTGTATTTAACGCTACGGAAGCCCTCCAAAGAGAACATTTTAACGAGGCTTTTATTAAAAGAATTATTGGTTTACCCGGAGACGAAGTGATAGTAAGAAATGGCAAGGTACAGGTTAATGGAAAAGTTTTGAGAGAGGCTTATATTTCAGAAGCACCAAAATATGATTATGGACCTGTTATTGTACCTCAAGGGGAGTATTTAGTTTTGGGAGATAATCGCAATAATAGCTATGATTCCCATTATTGGGGCTTTGTGCCACGGGATAGATTTATTGGTCGTGCCTCTGTACGTTTTTGGCCCCCCGAAAGAATGGGATTGATTGATGAAAAACCAGTTTATGCTGATTCGATCGAATGATAACAACAAATACCTTCATCAAAATACTTTTTTAGCAACTTCTATCAAATTATCTATAATTAGGGTATCAACATCAAATTTAGGTAAAAAACAGGAGATTTTTCAGATGCAAATGATGGAATCTACCAATGGCTTGGCAAGTTTAGAGCAATTAATTGCTAATGTTAAACAAGCTCAAAAAAAATATGCAAATTTTACTCAAGAACAAGTCGATCGAATTTTCAAAAGAGCGGCTTTAGCGGCAAACTCAGCCCGAATCCCCTTAGCTAAAATGGCTTGTGAAGAAACGGGCATGGGAATTGTTGAAGATAAAGTTATTAAAAATCACTTTGCTTCTGAGATTATTTATAACAAATATCGAGACGAAAAAACCTGCGGAGTCATCGAAAAAGATGAATGTTATGGTATTGAAAAAATCGCTGAACCTTTAGGAGTAATAGCTGGAATTATTCCCACTACAAACCCCACTTCTACCGCAGTTTTTAAAACCCTTTTAGCCCTCAAAACTCGCAACGCTATTATTCTCTCTCCTCACCCTAGGGCAAAAAAATGTACGATCGAAGCCGCTAGAATTGTTAGGGATGCTGCCATCGCCGCAGGCGCACCAGAAGATATTATTGGCTGGATTGATGAGCCGACATTACAAGCCTCTCAGGCATTGATGCAACACCCAGATATTAAGCTGATTCTTGCCACAGGAGGACCGGGCATGGTAAAAGCCGCCTATTCCTCTGGTCATCCCTCTTTAGGGGTTGGGGCTGGAAATACCCCTGCCGTGATCGAGAAAAGCGCGCATATCAAAATGGCTGTATCTTCGATTATGCTCAGTAAAACCTTTGATAATGGCATGATTTGTGCCTCTGAACAGTCGATTATCGTTGAAAATGCCATTTATGACGAGTTTAGGCAGGAATTTGAGCTTAGGGGAGCTTACTTCCTCCAAGGAGAAGAAATCGATCGATTGAGGAATATTTTACTCAAAGATGGTAGAATAAATGCTGATATAGTAGGACAATCTGTGCAAAAAATCGCTCAACTAGCGAATATTACCATTCCTGCGGATAGCAAAGTATTAATAGGAGAGGTAGAAAAAATCGGTTATGATGAGCCTTTTGCCTATGAAAAATTATCTCCCATTTTAGCAATGTATCGAGCGGATAACTTTGAAGATGGGACGGAAAAAGCAGCTCAATTAGTAGAATTTGGCGGAAAAGGGCATACATCCTCTATTTATATTAGTCCTGATAAGCACAAAGAAATTGCCTATTTTGAGAGTAAAATGGAAACCGCTAGGGTGTTGGTAAATACTCCCTCCTCCGTAGGTGCGATCGGGGATTTGTATAACTTCCGTCTTGATCCGTCCTTAACTCTTGGTTGTGGTAGTTGGGGCGGTAACTCCATCAGTGGTAACGTGGGAGTACAACATTTACTCAACATTAAGACTATCACCGAACGGCGAGAAAATATGCTTTGGTTTCGTGTACCGCCGAAGGTTTACTTCAAATACGGTAGCTTACCCGTTGCTTTAGGGGATTTAGCAGGAAAAGAAAAGGCTTTCATCGTCACCGATAAACCCCTCTATGAGTTAGGCATGACGAAGAAAATAGAGAGCGTTTTAGAGCAAATGGGCATAAAATACAACATTTTTTACGATGTTGAGCCTGATCCCTGTCTTGCCACCGTTAATCGTGGCTTAGCTTCTTTAAACAACTTCAATCCTGATGTTATCATCGCATTGGGGGGAGGCTCACCGATGGATGCAGCAAAAGTTATGTGGTTAATGTACGAACATCCAGACATCGAATTTGAGGGCATCGCCACCCGTTTTATGGATATTCGCAAACGGGTATATGATTTACCTGAATTGGGCAAAAAAGCGATTATGGTAGCCATTCCTACCACATCAGGTACAGGCTCAGAAGTAACCCCTTTTGCTGTCGTCACCGATGAAAAAACGGGCATGAAATACCCCCTCGCTGATTACGCCTTAACCCCTAATATTGCGATCGTTGATCCCGAATTGGTGTTAAATATGCCCAAGAGTTTAACCGCATTTGGAGGCATTGACGCTTTAACCCACGCTTTAGAGGCTTATGTGTCTATCTATTCCACCGAGTTTACCAGTGGTTTGGCATTAAAAGCCATCGGACTTTTGTTTAAATATCTACCCAGTGCCTATCATAATGGAGCGAAAGACCTTAAAGCAAGGGAAAAAGTCCACTACGGAGCAACTATTGCAGGAATGGCTTTTGCTAATTCCTTCTTAGGAATCTGTCACTCTTTGGCACATAAATTAGGTTCAAGTTTCCATGTACCTCACGGATTGGCTAATGCCTTGATGATTTCCCACGTTATTCGTTATAATGCCACGGATGCACCCTTTAAACAGGCGATTTTCCCTCAATATAAGTATCCTAACGCTAAATTCCGTTATGCCCAAATTGCCGATTATTTACAGTTAGGGGGTATCACCGATGATGAGAAGGTAGAGAAACTCGTGGAAGCGGTGGAAAACCTGAAAAAAGAGTTAAACATTCCCCTTACTATTAGGGAAGTATTGTCGATCGAAGATCAAGAGTTTTATGATGAAATAGAAAGTTTAGCAGAAGAAGCCTTCGATGATCAATGTACTGGTACAAATCCCCGTTATCCTTTAATTAAAGACATGAAGGAATTGTATATCATGGCGTATCGTGGCTTTAACCTCGAATCCCAATTTTATCATCAACCAGTGGTGGAGACAGTATAAAGGAAGAATCCCCCGTTGCACCGCAAGGTTAACGGGGAGAATTGTTAAAGAAAAGAACGAGCTAAAAAATAGCTAGTAATCGTTTTAGCATCAATTTCATGACTATTAAAGGCTAATGTTTCAAATTCATCTGGAGTCATTAAAACCACTTCAATATCTTCATCTTCATCCTGACTAGGTGGATTAGGTAATTTCTCTAAATCTTGAGCTAAAAAAGCATAGATATATTCATCGGAATAACCGGGGGCGAGGGGAAATTTACCCAAATTACGCCATTTTTTAGCACTATAGCCCGTTTCTTCTTCAATTTCTCGTTTAATCGTGGTTTCTGGACTTTCACCCTTTTCAACTGTACCTGCTGGAAATTCTAATAATCTACCCTCAAGGGCGAAGCGATATTGACGCACTAAAACCAATTTTCCCTCCTTCGTCACTGGCACGGCTAAAGCACCTCCGGGATGACGGATACATTCCCATTCTCCTTGAGCGCCATTGGGCAATTTTAATTTGTTCACTTCAAACTGAAATTTTCTTCCCTGAAAAAATAAACGACGAACTAAAACTTGAGGTAATTCTTGATTATTAAGCATAATTGAGTAATTTAAAAAAATTTTTACCTGTCCACTAATCCTCTATTTTACATTGTGAACTACCCACGCTCGTCTGATTATGTTAAATTCCATAACTCATTTTTGATAATTTGTGTTAGTATCAGCAATAAATGATTGAAAGTAATACTTTTATGGGTAAGGTTTTAGTCTTAAATGCGTCCTACGAACCGCTAAATATTACTAACTGGAAACGGGCGGTTATTCTCTTAATCAAAGGTAAAGCAGAACAATTAGAATATCATAATACTTTCATTTCTCAAACTTTTCCCCTTCCTTCGGTGATTAGGTTAAGGCATTATGTTAAAGTACCCTATAAAGATATTCCTTTGACTAGACGTAACGTTTTTGAACGAGACAAAAATACCTGTCAATATTGTAATTATAGGGGAGATCAACTTACTTTAGATCATGTTATACCTCGATCGAGAGGAGGAGGGGACACTTGGGAAAATTTAGTGGCAGCCTGTGTTCGATGCAATATAAAGAAAGGAAATCGTACCCCAAAAGAAGCCCAAATGCCGTTAAATCAACAACCAAGAAAACCTTACAGTAGTCTTCATTTCGAGATTGCTAAGTCTGTTAAAGATAATGTTAATCACGAATGGAGAAAATATGTCATCGGAATTTAATTAGGGGGTGCTGAAAAAGGCTTTTGATAAAGGGAAGTAATAGGTAATAGGTAAATCGATGAAGATAAGATTAGGAGAGAATTGACTTAAACATTAACAAAACAATGGCAACTCGTAAGACATTTATTAACCCTGATAACATCGAGATTTCTTACTTAGAATGGAATCAAGGTCAAATCCCATTATTATTATTACACGGCATGGCGGATCATGGTTTAGTTTGGGGTAAATTGGGGAATTATTTACAGGAAAATTATCATATTATTGCCCCAGATTTGCGAGGACATGGTAATAGTAGTAAACCAGAAAAAGGCTATTTTACTGAAGATATAATTAATGATTTAGAGGCTTTAATTAATCATTTAGGATGGACAAAATTTCATATTTTAGCTCATTCTTGGAGTGCTAAATTCGTGCCTATTTGGGTTACACAAAAATCTGATTATTTTCTCAGTATGACTTTAGTTGATCCTTTTTATATTAACAAGTTACCTAATTGGATGAAAATTACTTTTCCGTTGCTTTATCAAGTGTTGCCTTTTTTGAAAATGACAGGAGATTTTCCTAGTTATGAATTTGCTCAAAATTTAGCTAAAACTTTAAAACAATATCAAGGCTGGAGTGATTTTCAACAAGAGGTATTTAACTATAGTATTCAACAAAATGATAACGGTATTTGGTCAAGTAAATTTGCGATTCAAGCTAGGGATGAAATTTTTACTGATGTCATGTTAAAAGCTGGATTAACTCAAAAATTAAACATTCCTACCCTATTTATTCAACCAGAAAAAGGGCTAAATCGATCGAACTTTCAAATTCAACCTTTTAAAGATTATTTACCTAATTTAACCATTAAGAAAGTACCAAGCAATCATTGGGCTTTTTTAGTTGAACCTGAACCATTTAACAAAGTAATTAAAGAATTTTTAGCCCAAAATTAATAGTAATTAAGGAAAAATTAATTTATCTTCTTTTGTGTACCAATCACAAGGGCAAATCCCCGAAATAAGAGAATCATTAACATCAACTTTTAAAACATGAATAGGATTATTTGCACAGGGTTGTCCACATTCCAGATTAAAATTTGTCATCCATGCTTTCATAGTAGAATCGTCAATTTTTTCGGCTGAAAATATATATTCTCCTTGAGGAATTTTCATCATAAATCTGGCATCATCTTCCTCTGTTTTGATACAAAATCTTTGTCGTGAATTGAGGTTAACGGCACATACTAACATGGCTGGTAAATAATCAGAAGGATACATTAATTTTCCCTGTACGGTAGATAATTCTTGAGCATTTATACCACTATTAAAAGGTAATGATAAGATTAAACTAATTAGGCTAATTTTTGTTAATTTTTGCATTTTTATTCTATTGTTAGAAATATAAAAGTTTTAGAGATTATTCCACAAACTCAGAATCACATAATTATTGCATTAGCTAATAAATACTATATATTTATAACTTAAACATTTATAAAAAGAGATTGCTTCGTGCCTCGCAATGACAAAATACTGTTATCATTTCCGAAATCCCAATATTTTAAGGAAAAACAGCACCTTGTGTCGCTCCATGATTAGTGATTCTATCATATTCTTTTTCCTGTTCGATCGATCGTTTAATCACATTATTAGCGATAATATTAGCATCTTTTTCTAACTGTGGACAGGAGTTTCTTTTTCCCATATTCAGAATCGATTTTTCAATATTAAGGGCAGAATTTACTCCAAAATTTTTATGACCTTCTTCATGATAAATTAAGGCTTTATAATATCTATCCCATTTTTGTTTAACCGCCGAAGATAAGGAAGCATAAGTAATTAATTTTGGTAAGGTATATTTTACATCAACGGTGGTTTTTACCGAAGTAATTTGGCAATAACGGGGATACTGATACCAGTTAAAATTCCATTTTACATTCCATGAAGTATAAGCATGATATTTTTTTCCTTGATAAATAATTGGACTATCATTATAAAGACTCTGGGCAATTTCTGGAACAGTTTTTCCTCTGACATTATAATAATTAGTGCTAATATTAATGGCAGGTTTAGCGAAGGCAATTAAGTTTAGAATAATTGTTAAAAATACTGTCATTAAAACCAGTGATAACAAAGAAATATATGGCTTATTCACGAATTTCTATAGTTCCAAAAAATATATTAAAATATGACATTTACTTGGAGCCCATTATTTTTATAGACAATAATCTCAGATTTGTATTATGGTGTTAAATTAAATCAAATTTCGAGAATGAAAACGCCCTGCTTAACAAGTAAACTTGAATTCATTGGGCTTCTGGACATCCTAAACTGTCTCTGGTGGCAACTCCTGTAACAGAATTTACTCCTGTCGCTCTTTTGCACATCAGATTGACTTGATAACGATCGAGTACAGCTCCCGAAAAATCTGCACCTTCTATGTTAGTATCATAAAATCGGGTACGAGTAGCTATGGCATCCACAAAAAGAGCATCTCGTAAGTCAGATAAGTCAAAAGTAACACGATCGATTAAAGCTCCCGTAAAGTTAACTCCCCGTAAATCAGCATTAAGTAAAACTCCCTCCGTCATAATGCTATTAGTCAAATTAGAGTCACGGAAAGAGACATTACGCATATTAGAAGCCGCAAACACCGAACCTGTCAAGTCTCGCTCTGAAAAATCTTGCCCTTCTAATTCGGCATAGGTAAAATTCAGTATTTCCGCATTTACAGGCAAAGGAGTAAAAATCACAAAAATAATGGCTAAAAAAATGATAAAAATGAGAGTGAATAGACGAGAAAAAAAAGTCAATATCATATAGCGTCTTGGGAAAAAACTTCTATGTTAATTGTAACCAGTATCAGCGAATTGCTCAAAGTTCGATCGAAAATTTCATCTAATATTAAGATTGGTTTTGTGCCAACTATGGGAGCATTACATCAAGGGCATGAAAGTTTAATCACCCAAGCCGTCACTGAAAATGATTATGTGATAGTGAGTATTTTCGTTAATCCGTTACAATTCGGAGAGAATGAAGATTTAGACAAATATCCCCGACAATTAGACAAAGATAAGGACATTTGCGAGAAATTAGGAGTTAACCTTTTATTTACTCCCTCTCCCGATGACATTATTAATCAAGAAACTACTTTAGTTGTGCCTCCTGTATCTATGACGGCGGTAATGTGTGGAAAATATCGAAAAGGACATTTTGAGGGTGTAGCCACCATTGTCACGAAATTATTTAACTTAGTTAAGCCAAATATCGCCTATTTTGGGCAAAAAGACGCACAACAGGTAGCCATCATCGAAAAAATGGTACATGATCTCCATATTTCCGTCAAAATCAAATCTTGTGCTATTATTCGAGAAGCATCAGGATTAGCTTTAAGTTCTCGTAATCAATATTTAAGCCCTACAGAAAAAGAAGAAGCTACTTTATTATTCAAGAGTTTGAACTTCGCACAAAAGATGTTTTTAGACGGAGAAAAAAACACAGAAAATTTAATTAAAATTATTGAACATCAATTTAAAAATCATCCCCATTTAACTCTACAATACGCTGAAATAGTCGATCGAAAAACTTTACAACCCTTGACAAATATCACCGATACTGCTTTAATGTCGATCGCAGTATTTTGTGGTGAAACCCGCCTCATAGACAACCTAATTTTAAGCGTGAAAAAACCAATTATAGCCCTAGATGGACCTGCTGGAGCAGGAAAATCCACCGTTAGCCGTCGTTTAGCCCAAGAATTAGGCTTGATTTACCTTGATACTGGGGCGATGTATCGAGCAATTACTTGGCTAGTCATGGAAAATAACATTAATATCAGCGATGAAAAAGAAGTTGAAAAATTAGTCAACACCGCCGAATTAGAGCTATTACCCAGTGACGACTTAAATATTCCCGTGACGGTGAAAATCAATAACCAAGATGTCACCAGAGAAATTCGTACTTCTGCCGTTACTGCCAATGTCTCGACAGTTGCCTCTCAAAAAGCCGTTCGAGAAAAAATGGTAACATTGCAACAGGAATACGGTAAACAGGGAGGAATTGTGGCAGAAGGTAGAGATATTGGCACAAATGTTTTCCCTGAAGCGGAATTTAAAATTTTCTTAACAGCAACTCCTTTAGCAAGGGCAAAAAGAAGGTTAATTGACTTAGAAAATCAAGGAGAAAATAACATTAATTTAGAACAATTAGTGACGGATATTGAGCAAAGAGATTATCTTGATAGTACCCGTGACATTGCTCCTTTAAAAAAAGCAGAAAATTCGATCGAAATCATCACCGATAACCTAACTATAGATGAGGTAATTAACAAGATTAAAAGCTACATAAATTAATGAAGAATGAAGAATGAAGAATTAAAAAAGCTACATAAATTAGAAAACTATTACCTATTCCCTATTACTTATTGGTTAACAGGGAATTTCTTGCCATTCATAACCACGAGTAAGACGAATTTGGGCTAAAGTAAAAATAACGGGTATAATTCTTGTATAGTTAGTTGCGATCGATCTCCACCCTAAATCAGCTAAGAAACATCCCCATAATACAGGACCTAAAAAAGCAAAAATTCCCCTAACAGCAGTATATCTAGCGGTACTCATTACCATACCTCGTTTAGCCATTTGTAACGCAAAATGATTTTGTAATTGAGTTGCCGTAGCAATGCCACCTTTAATAATACTGGTTTTCGCTACCTGATAAGTGGCAAAATGTAAAGCAAATTGTTGGGCTATTTTTTGCAATAACCAAGGTTTAACGATCGAACTCACTGCCACTAAACTCCCTCCTTGTAGTAAAATTTTTAAGGGATCATGTTGTAGATTTAACGGTAAAGCCTCTGGGATTGTACTATCTGCTAAAGACTTGATTACTTTATGCTTGAGGGATTTTTGTTCTTCTGACGGCAGTTTACGCCATGCTTGTTGTAATAAATTTAAAAAGATTTCGCTTTCAATTTCGATCGTACTCATTTGTTGAGAGTAAGCGATTTTCAGATAACGACACACCTGTATTAATACATCACGATAACCTACTTCTTGAGTTTGACCACGAAGTACAGTTATACCATCGGCGGCTAAGAAACGAAAACGCTTTTCTACCATATCTAGCCAAGTATGCCAATCATAGCTTTGAACGTCTAAAGGTTCGGGAGTTTTTAAGTAATCTAAAGGGTTTAATCGACGAGAAAAAAGAATTTTCGTGACTTGTTGCAATTCATCCTCTGTAGCTAATTCTAATACGCTTCTTAATTCATCTACCATTGGAATTTTTCTCACACCATGAAACTAATTCTATTATTATAGAGATTTTTTCAAAAATGAATCTGCTTTTATTGATTGTAAGATAAATTTGCCGTAAACTTAAGACAAAATCGATCGATTTAATCTACTTAACAAATAAAACTCTTTTTCCTTACCATAGCCGGTATTATTTATTTTCTGACTGAGTATAACTTTCGGCAATAATGCAAATAGCGAAAAATATTAATCCCCATCATTCTAGTCATTCTCAACCGTTACGGGTAATTGCCATCGGTGATAGTTTAGTTTATGGTTATGGAGATACTCAGGGAGGCGGTTGGGTGGAAAGATTACGCCGTCTTTGGATGAATGGTCAAGAAGATCATGTATTGTATAACTTAGGTATTAGGGGCGATCGAACCAGTCAAGTTAATGCTAGATTAGCACAAGAATTTAGTTATCGTGGGGAGTTAAGAAACAAATATCCCGATTTAATCATTTTATCTGTAGGAGTGAACGATTCCCCCCGTTTAGGTCATATTCAAGGGCGTAATTTGACTAATTATGATCAGTTTAACCTAGATATAAACAACCTGCTCGATCGAGCCTTAGAATTATCTCCCGTGTTATTTGTGGGAATGACACCCGTAGATGAGAAAAAAATGCCCTTTTTAGACTGTTTTTATTATAATCTTAGAGATCAATATCACTATAAAGAAGTCACAAAAATAGCCTGTGAAACTCGAAAAATTCCCTATCTCGATGTCTTTGACTTATGGATGAGTCGGGGAGAACATTGGCGAGAATCTCAAATGTCAGAAGATGGGCTACATCCAAATGTAAAAGGTTATGAAACATTATTTCAGGAAGTAATTAACTGGCAACCCATTTATGAATTATACTCAGCAAAGCAATAAAATAGTATTTACGAGCTAATAATTGGGGGTGCTGAAAAAGTATTTTGATGAGGGTAGGTATCAGGTATCAGGTTAAATAATGAAAAATCAAGGTTTTGAAGCGTTATCTCTTCAACAAATACACAGGTGTATAACGACTCAAACGTTAGTTAATTTTTCTCCCCTAATAGCATAATCTAAAAGTTCGATCGGATGAATAACTTTAACCTCTTTACCCTGTAATTGTAAATGTTTTGCAATTTGAAGAGAACATCCGGGGTTAGGAGAAGCAATAATTTGCGCCCCAGTATTCAATAAATTATGAACTTTTTGCTCCCCTAATTCATTAGCAACATCAGGCTGTAATAAGTTATAAACCCCAGCACTGCCACAACATAAGGCATTATCTAAAGGCTCTTTTAACTCTAAATTAGGTATCCTTTGTAATAGTTGACGAGGTTGTAAGCTAATTTTTTGCCCATGCAACAAATGACAAGCATCCTGATAAACAACCTTAATTTTATCGTCAGAAATAGGAGATAAATCACAATTTAAGTCAATTTTTGCTAAAAATTCTTGAATATCCCTTACTTTACTGACAAAATCCTTTGCTTTATCTATATATTGCGGATCATCGGCTAAAATATGATGATATTCTTTTAAAGTATGTCCACAACCAGCCGCATTGATAATAATATAATCCACATCGGTATCAGCAAAACTGTCAATCATTTGACGGGCAAGACTTTGAGCTTGATTTTCTTGCCCTTGATGGGCAGGTAACGCCGCACAACACCCCTGAGTTTTAGGTATCACCACCTCACAGCCATTAGCGGTTAAAACCCTTACGGTAGCCTCATTTACCGAATCAAAAAACAATCTTTGTACACATCCCAAAACTACTCCCACTCGATACCTTTTTTCTCCCTTTGCGGGAATAGTGTAAGAATATTTTTTCTTGAGAGATTTTAAATTAATACGAGGCAAAATCGATTCCATAGAAGCGATGCGAGGAAAATATTTGAGTATCCCTGTTTTTCTGACGAGGGTTTGTAAACCCGATACCTGATATAACCATAACAAAGGCAAGAATATGCTTAATCTTTCAGGGTAGGGAAAGATGTTGAAAATAATAGTGCGGAGGAATTTTTCCCAAAGGTTACGGGGTTGATTTCTTTCTACTTGAGGGCGCACGGCGGAGATTAATTGATCATATTGTACACCCGAAGGGCAAGTACTGACACAGGCTAAACACCCTAAACAACTGTCAAAATGTTGAGCAGTGGTATCATCTAAACTAGCTTCTCCTTTGTTAATAGCATCCATCAGATAAATTCTCCCCCTTGGGGAGTCCATTTCTTTGCCGATGATTCGATAACTAGGGCAAGTTGATAAACAGAATCCACAATGTACACATTGATCAACTAAAGATTGAGGGGGTGGATTTTTAAAATCAAAGCCTTTGATATTTTCTTCGGACAAGTTTAATTCTGATGTTGTCATGCTCTTAATTAATTTATTTATGTCTATAGAAACGATAGATTTTTGAATGAAAATTGATAATATATAATGCAAGATATAGAAAGAATAATAGTTTAAACATTATTTACTATGACTTTATTTTACACAAAAAATGTAAGTTTAGACTTAAAAATGAAGAATTGAGAATGAATAATTAAGAACTATAGCAATCAGGAATGAGTCATGAGAAACAATCATACATTGATAGTTTAGGAAAACTGAATATATGTTCTTTAATTGTCGATTCAAATAACCACTTTACTATTTTGAAAGTTTTGCAAATATTCCAGTATTTTCTTAACATTTCTTTTCCCTGTAACCAGACATCTTCTATGGGATTTTGTTCTGGTGCATTTGGCGCTAATTTTATACATTTTACCAACCATTCTTCTTCTTTCTTACCCTCATTTATTTCTCCTAAATACTCCTTTAATTCTTTACTTATATGATACTTCGCCCCACCCCAAATTATTGCTATTTGACTATCTTTATTTTTTGATATTAAGTATTTTATAAACTTAATTGTATTTTCTGTTTAAAAGAGAAAAAATAGAAGGTTTATTTCGTCATTAGCTTAAAGAAATTATACTCGAAATCTTGATGAAATCATAGCAGATATGCACACACAAGCAAAAACTAATGGCTTGACGGAAGAAATTTTACAAGAGATCATTGATAATGAATAATTGTAACTACCTACGGAACTTTAGAAGTCGCAACTCATTTTTAAATGTTGACAGTTAAAACAAAATATGAAGTTTTCTAGTTTTTTTGTCTCTAAGTAGGGAAAACCACATCTTGATTTACTTCGATCGAGTGTGACATGATAACCAGTAGGTTGGGTTGAGGTAACGAAACCCAACAAAGCATCAAATTTCTGATAAAAAGAAGATAACATTATAATCCGTAGCAAAAAGATGCTTTTCTTCACCAGAAACTATGATGTTATCGAATCTTCAAGTCAAACCTTTTATTTCCATTCCGATTTTACTGATTTTTTCTACATTTAATATCTCTCTCCCCGTGTTGAGTCAAAATATATCTACCCCGTCTCAAACACAGATAGAGTCAAAAAATGATGTGAATTTTAGTCAACATTTTGACAAATTAGGAATAGAAGGTTCAATTATAATCTATGACTCGCAACTCGATCGCTAAAAGGGGAGCTGCTCGATCGAAACCTTGACTCAATTACATTTCAAAACTATCAAAAGGATTAAGTAATTTTAATTGAGTAATCCAACTAAAATCATCAACATTTCTGGTGACAATAGTTAAATCATAAGTCAGTGCTGTACCAGCAATAATTGCATCTCCCAAAGACATTCGTTTAATTTGTTTTAGTCTTACTGCTTGATCAATTACAGCTTGAGAAATGGGCAAAATTTGAGAAGCATTAAAAAATTCCTCAAAATAGGTTTTATCTTCGTCAGTTAGTTGATGATAACCCAATACCTCAACATAAGAAAGAGCGGATATATAAGGGCAATTTTTTGCAATAAATTCTCTTAAAAATTCATTCTCAATTTGTGCCGCATAAATAATAATATTGCTATCCAGTAACATATTTTAATCACGCTCAGGAATATAACGATCGAGGCGGTTTTCTTGTTGCCATTTTTGCGGATTAACATTAGCAAAATTATTATTCTGAGAAATTTTAGTTAAGGCTTCTGCCATTTTTTGACCATTAGATTGACTTTTATTGATTGTAATTTCTTCCAATAAAGTAACATTCACTTTTACAGAAGCATCAAATTCTACGGGAGGAGTCTCATCAACCCATTGAATAGAATTGTTTTTCAAAATACCGTTAAAAGTTTTTAACATATTCTTACTTTAACCTGATTAATATAGTTAACTGATGAACAATGAAAAACAGTCATCAAACTATTATAATTTATGAAATCGAAAAACGATCAAACCTCAACTCCTCAGAAAGAATCGATCGATTTTGAATGAATAAAAACTTAGGTAATATCTCATAAATCGCCAAGAAATAAATTTCATGGCTTATAGCGAAAGTCTGCTAAAGCGACTGATTTTTATCAGGAGTTCGATCGACTTAAAAATGTTTTTACCTCCTCTATTAAGTTTTCATATTCCCTCCATAATGGATCATCTTCTTTGTTATTTAAAATAAATTCAGCTAACAACAAAATATCTTCTTGTTGATTTTCATTTAGTTTAATAAAACTTTGAATCATTTGTTCATGTTCCTTTGTATTAAATTGTTTGATCTTCGGTATTAAATCAATAACAAATGGCGGAATAATGTTGTTGTTTTTATTAGTATAAGAATAATTTAATAAAAGAAATAATCTACTTTTTTGTTCAGTTACATTTTTAATTATGTCTAATTTTTCAACAGTAAAATTAATAAATAAAATAAACTCTACTAGAAAAAATAAATGATAATTCTCAATATCTTTATCCTCAGATTTTAATTTTTGTTGTGTCCCAGTTAATCTTACTATTTTTCCTGTATATTGTAATAATTTTTGTGTCTCAATTAATATTTCTGTCTTTTTTTTATGAGTTGTTAACTTTTTAAATAAAGACACGGCGGATGCCAGTTTATCATCGTTTGACACGTTTCTTCCTTTTGTATTTGACTCTGAGAGGGGTTTTCCTGATTTTGCTTTTTGACTAGAGTTATCGTTACTATTACCACTAATAGAATTAAGAATACGGCTATAATAATCAAGGAATTGTTGGACTTGTTCAACTTTTTTATATTTGTTTCTCCCCAATTTAGTTGAGGAATAGCAATTAATTCTTTATAGTTTTCAATTTCTGTGGAAGGATTTTGCTTTTCAAAATCAGTTTTATCTTTTAATCCTAATAAATATTCTTTTAATGTTAAGTCATTAAATTTATCTTTATCAATAATAAAACCATTTTTTTCGTTAAATTTGATATGGTTATCAATCTGTTTTTCAAAAGCTCCCCAATTATATTTTACATAATTATAAATCCCTTGGACTAAGTCTTTATCTGTGTCAATAATCACGATAAAATTTCTAACTCCTCTACCATAAATTTTAGTTCTTTCAATAGCTTTTAATTCAGTAACAAGTAAAATATATTTAGCATTATAATCTTTTAAAAATAAAACAGAACGTTCTTTTTGTTCAAAACAATCGGTAAATGGTATTATGTTTTGAGATTCCGCTTCTTTTGCTTTTTCTATTTTTACCTTCGTACTGAAAAAATTAGGGGGGTCTTTTTTTGGTTGCTTATCTTCTCCCTCTCCTTCAATTTTTCGCCAATGAAAATCTTGATCAGAAGCAATACCACAACTTTGAATGTAAATGTCCATGATTTTCTCCTAATTAATATCTAGTAATTTTTTGCCTTGTACCACTTCAAAACCATCACTATCTTTACAATCTTTAGCAAAGTCTCTAATGGCTTGTTTAAGGTATTCATCCCATTTAAACCAGTCTCGAAAAAATCCCCATAATCTGTTATTGAGATGCAATGCTAACAAAAATCTTAGTAAATATTTTAACGGTTGTTCGTTATCTTTTGGGCTATATTCTGCATCTGGATTTTGTTTTTTAAATCTAAAAAGTGGAGTATTTTGACGGACATCAATATAAGAAAAGAAAATATTACCCACCGTTTGAACGGGAGTAATGACTACTGCTACTTTATCCGCTAAGGCTTCTGATTGAAATAAATCCAATAAAACTTTATATTCTTGTTTGATTTTATTGGTCAATTCTTGTCGTGATTTTTCATCCTGAACATAACTTTCGCATTTTATGGGTGCGAGAATTACTAATCGAGGAGATTTTAAATCTGCATAACATTTATTAAAACGATTAATTATTTGTAATGGATGATTTTGTTTATGATGCCATTTTCCTTTTGCCGCCATTAAAGCAGGAGTATCAATGGCGATGAGAATAGCTACTGATTCTTTTATTTTGTTCATGACATATTTATCCTTTTGTTCACCTATATCCTCAGTATTCCATACCCCCGGATAGTCCCAAAAATTTAATTTAATTTCGGATTTTTTCCCTTTTTGACCAACTTCAAAAATAAATGGCTTAATTTCCTTGGGATCAACTCCAATAAATTCAGTTGGTTTTATACCTTCATTGCTAGAATCAGCATTTAAACTTTTTAAGTCAGCAAGGGTTTTTCCTAAAAGAGATGCTGTTCTTGTATCCGTGTTAATTTTAATGGTCGTTTTTTCAATTTCTTCTTGATATTCGTGATACATGGAAGTGAGTAGGCTTGTCTTACCAACATATCTCGCTCCTAGCATGGTGATATTAAATTCACGCATAATTATTTTCTGTGATTTGATTATTTGATTAAGGTTGGTTGAAAAAGTTGATAGATCAATAATCGCTTTAGCAGATTTAAGCTATTAGCCTTGTCAATTTATTGCAAGGCGGTTTAATGTTAACTTTGTTAGTCTGCTGAGTGGTTAATGATATAAATTTACGAATCTTTAATTACTCATAAAGATTGCTTCGTACCTCGCAATGACACAATTACGACTTACTCAGTTATAAGTAACGATCGAAACGTGATATTACTGGATAAATTTAAGGTTGTCTGATTGATTGACCTTGCTTAATTCTTCAATCATATTAAGCCATTCTTGCTGTAATTTAGAATAGTTTTTGATTTTTTGGAAATCTTCCCAAATATCCCCCCGATAAATGTATAAAAATGTACTCCATTCATCCCTAGCATTTTGTACCCGAAGGATTCTGTCTAAAAATTCTTCGACAATAGCAAAGGCAGCTTGAGAAGGCTCACAAAGTAAAGACTCTAATGCTTCTTCGCATTTATAAACTGCTTCGGCATGGGCAGTAGTAAGGCATTTTAAAACTTGTTCGGGGTTAGAAGTTTTGGATAATTTTAAGGTGTTTGGTTGATCTGGTGTTAAGATGTCGAGATTTTCTCTGATACGATGTTGTACAAAACCTCGATAAGATAATTCAAAGTCTAGTAACATTTGAAATCCAAATTTAATTTGATTTTCTTCGTTAGGTAATAATTCATCGGGAATTTTTTCCATTATTTCTTGGATAAATTCAATGCCTTTTTTATCGCTTAAACCTTTTAAACGCCCCTGATTAATTAACACTTCTGCTACTTGATTTTTAACTTCATCTAAATAGAGTTTTAAGCCTTTGTCTAAGGAGAGGAAATGGCGAGATAAATAAGCTCTTGTTTGATTTAAGTATAAATCATAGGCACTGTTATAAGACTTAAATTCATTGGCTTTTTCTTCTATGTCTTCAAGGCTTGGTAATCCTTTATCTTGTCGGGCAAGTTCGATCGTACGTTGTACCTCTTTAGTAAATTCTACGGCTTCTTTATCCCGATTCTCATTTAATTGTTTTAAAAGTTTTTCTAAAGTGCTGGTTAAATTAGTCCATAATAAAGAAAAGTTTTTATTAAATTTCCCGATGTCGGCAGAATCATGAACTACTTTATTTAAGATATTTTTAGCTTTGTCTAATTCCCTATTTAAAGATTGATGAATTTTATCAATTTCATTTTGACAAGATTGTGCATACATGAAATCTAATTTAATAATATTATTGTCAAGATAGTTTAAAACTTCTTCCAAAACTAGATTAACTTCTTCGGTTTTTGTACAGTTAATAACTAGAGATTTTTGAAACATATTTTTTCGATCGATCTCTATTTTTAACGCCTCACATTGTTTGCTATTACCGTGTTCATGATCTATTTTATTTAATACCATAAATGACCATAGTTCGATCGATAATTCCTTTAAAGCAGACTTAGCAGTACCATAAAGCAATAGATCATTTTTCTCTAATTGAGAGTTATCAACTGGTTTTTTAATAAAAATAACTGCGTCAATATCTTCCCCTACAGTTTTAACCATGATGTCGGGATCATTTAGTTTTGTATCGCCGATGCCGGGGGTATCGATTAAAACGATTTTACCGAGATCACTTTTTGGAAATGAGCAAATAATTTCTACTTTTTTAACAGGTAAATAATTATAATATTTTACTTTTCCATCACTACTAATCTGAGAGACAAATTCCCTAATTTTTTCTTTATCTATTCCATAAGGATTTGAATTTATTTGAAACCATTTTTGATAATCTTCAAAATGATCATGATAGTCTTTTAAATGTTGATAAGTCGCTTTATTAACTTCTGATTTGTCTAATAATTCAGGTAAAATACTTTGAGCAAATTCATAAATATTATCTGGTTTTGGTGCTAAGTTGAGAGTGTCATAATAGGGTAAAATCACCTCATTGAATAACTCTTGGGGAGAATAAAACCACACTAAACCAGAGGTTGTAATATTTTCTTTATGACAAATAGCACTTTGCACTCCTGTACAAAAACCCATATTACTATCTGGAATTTCTTCGGTACTTAATCCTGTCAAACTTTGCAGAAATCTGCTTTTTCCTTGTCTTGCCATACCTACGACACCAATATTCAGGGTGGCTCGATCGAAACGGGTTTTTAATTTACTTAAATTAGGTAAAATAGCGTTAATTTGTTCTTTTGTGTCTGTAAAATCAATGTAACTGAGATTTTGTCGAATGGCAGAATCCTCAATTTCCTTCGCCAGTTTCTCTTTGAAGGTTTCTAAGGTTTTGATACGACTGGTTAAGGTATATAAATTATTGGTGACATTGGTGATTTTTTCGACAAGGGGTTTTCTTTGTTGGATGATGTGTTCAATTCTTTCACTTCGAGACATAATAATTACCTAGTATAAATGTTTTAAGGTTCGATCGAGTTTTTCTCCATCTATATAATTATCAGGGAGACTTCCCAAATTTATGCAACTTTTTTCGATAAATTTTAAGGTAGAGTTTCAAAAATTCAGTATTGAAAAAACTAAAGATTTTAGAGATTGCTTCGTGCCTCGCAATGACATAACATGAAAATATTAGAGGTTCGATCGAGCTTAGTAACAAAAAGCAAACAAACTTAGTCATAGAATTTGCTAAACTAAGATGATATATCCGAATATTTTTGGGACAAGTTCGTAACTTCTAATAGATTAAATTCTGATAACATGAAAAAACTTTGAATGATAAATTAACGAATTAATGCCAACGAAACAACAAGCAACGGCTTCAGTGTATGTTTGTCAATCCCTATCTGATATGTTGCAACCGATCCATTTATTTAGATATGATAAAATACATAAACAGATATATATTTTGGCTGGTATCAACGAAAGTATTGAAATAATTATCTTTGAAACAGGAAACTGGGAGTTTTATCAAGATGAATAAACCTGATTTTACGACAATGACACGGAAAGAGTTAAAAACTTATATTCGACAACATCCTACAGATGATGAAGCTATCAGAGAATTATTTATAAATCGTCGTATGGATAATGCCAAAACCTATCCTTATCCCTATGATATGACTAAAGAAGAAATAGATAGCATTTTCTATTCTCAAAATCTGAATTAGTACGATCGATCTTTAAAAATTAACACTTATGCTCAGTGCAAGGAATTAAAAATGAAACACTATAAACTATTCACTATTCACTACAAAGGATACAACTTTTAATTAGTTTTGAGGTTTTCTTGTCCTTCGATAACTTTCATAGAAATAATTTTATCTTCTGCGGTGAGTTTATCTAAAACATCTGCACCTTCGGTAACATAACCAAAAACGGCAAATCTTCCATCCATGAGGTTATAACCGGGGGGAGTAACTTCGGTGTCAAATTTGAAGAAGAAAAATTGTGATGAACCACCATTGGGATCGCTTGTAGGACGAGCTAAAGCTACTGCACCATAAGCGTTAAAAGGTAACACTGGTTGAGCTAAATACATCCCTAAATCTTCGGTAGTAAAGCCATAAATAGGCTCAGATTCTCCTTTCACTAAAATTTCTAAAGGTATTCCTCTGTATTGTTTTGTGTTAGGATCGATAAAGCCTTCTGCTTCACCGATGGGATCACCTGTTTGCAGTACATAAAAATCTTCGGCACGGATAAAGGGTAAACCGTCATAGAATTTTCGATCGACTAAATCGACAAAATTGCCACCAGTCACGGGCGCACTATAACCATCGACAACAATCAATAAATCACCTTGGGTAGTTTTTACTTCTACTTTAGCACGACCTAATAATTGAGGAAGGTTAGAGTATTCTTCGGGTACGGTGAAGGGAAAACCCATTACCATATCTTCTTCTAAAAGGGTGATATTGTCTAAAATGGCACTGCGAAGGGTATAAATTTTTTCTCTATCTTCTCTTTCGATTAACTCTTGTATTTTAGCGACATCTTCGGTGATGGATGCGACTAATTCTGTGGCTTTGGGTTGTAACGATTCTGGAAGACTGGCAATAATATCGTTTTGATGTAATTTCAGTACAAATCCTGCATTTTTAACTTTTTTTGCCACTGAAGCCCATCTTTTTGTCCTTAAATCTTTCCCTATTTTTTCAATATCTCCCTGAATCTCACGGATATATTTATTATCAATGGGAAGGGCATAACGTAAAATGGCTTCTGGGTCTGTTATGGCATCCCCTTGCGCTAAAATGGCGTGGGCATTTTGCATACCATAAGGATTGAATACGATCGAGATGATAAAAATAGAAATGGTGGTAATAGCAAGTTTTACTATAGATTTCCACTTAGTAAGTTTCATGATTAAATAATTTTTTTAAGAATCCTTCACATTCAATTATTTCACAAATAGGGATAGATTGATTTTTGATTGGTGTTATCATTAAGGTTCGATCGTACTCAAAGTTAATGGAAACATTATTAAATCCTCATTCCTTAAGTCACTATTAATCATAATTTAGTAAAGAAAAAATATCATATTATGAAACCTATAAAAGAAATTATTTTTTTAGTAGAAGAAGCCATAGAAGGTGGTTATACTGCCCAAGCATTAGGGGAATCAATTTTCACAGAAGCTGAAACTCTTGAACAATTAAAAATAGAAATTAAAGACGCTGTTAATTGTCATTTTATCGATGAAAAAATGCGTCCTCAAATAATTCGTTTACATATTGTTAGAGATGAGGTAATAGCATCGTGAAAATCCCCAGAGATTTATCAAGTGCAGACTTAATTAAAGCTCTCAAAAAATTAGGATATAAAATTAGTCATCAAACGGGGAGTCATATCCGTTTAACTACAGAAGAAAATGGAGAACATCATCTAACAATACCTGCTCATAATCCTTTAAAAATAGGAACATTAAATTCTATCTTAAGAGATGTTGGAAATCACTTTAATTTAACTAAAAATGAATTAACTAATATACTTTTTCCTTGATATAGTTTTAGACAAAATAAACATTATATTACTAAAATAAAATTTTAACGGTACTTTAGACTAAATGAAAAATTACACTACCGGTAGTGTATCTAAACGATAAATTTTGGCTAAAAAACACTACCTATAACATTAGTCTAAAGTAGAATTTTGAATTTTAGGCTAAAAAACTAATGAAAAAATACAAATTAAAGAAAAATTAATAACTATTTAGATAAATTACTTACCTCTAATTTAGAGGTAATAACGAGTTATGTTTAGAAAATATATCAAGGCGAATTTACTCAATATCAATCAAGAAAACAACTGTCAGAATTAGGGAAAAAACTAATAGTAATTAGATAAGTAATTGATATAACTCTTGTTTTAAAAATTAAGGTTGAAATCTACTGATTATTGATAGTTTTCAAGATTCTGATTTTTCATCTTGTACAATAATTTCTTCCGTTGTAACTTCTTCCGTAATGATGTCTTCTGAAGTTTCCTCTGGAGTAGCTTGAGTATCTTCAACTTTTGTGGTTTCTGAGGTTTTCACTTTTTCAGCTTCTGGAGTCACTACCTCGATTGTGTCATCTTCGGAAATAACTTCTTCCGTCATGGTTTCTTCTAAGGTGGTGTCTTCCACCATCACTTCTTCTTCGGGAATGACTTCTTCTTCTGTTTCTGTGATGGGATAATTCCTCATGGTAATAGCTTGAGCTTTGGCTAAACTAATTTTATTGGTAACTAATTTAGCTAAGGTGTCTTTAACTTTCGGTTGAAAATCAATCACTCTAACGGTACTATTAAAAGAGTTTTTGACTACATTACCATTTTCATCAATAAATTCTAACTTAACCCAGTTTTGCCCTTTGTTAAAACCTGTTAAATAAATGGGTTGCCATGTATCTAATAAAAAGGATTCGCCGTTAATTGTTACTCGAATACGCCAATCTTTGATGTCATCATCGGGGTTTTCTTGTGCCGCTAAATGAAGGGGAGTATTGGTTAAATAAAAGTCTAACATAATTGGTTCGGCAGAATAGACTCCTTGGGGGCGACTGTAGGTAAGTAAGGGGAGGTTTTCATCAGGGTTGTTATCTTCTGTGGGGGTGAATACATGAAAGGTAGTTTGCGCGTAAGCACCTTCGTTTTTAAAACTTTCATGCCAAGGACGAGAAGCAAAAACTCTGATAGTATGAGTACCGGGTGATAAGTCTTTTAATTCGATCGAATCTGCTGTATTATAGATAGCCTGATAGGGTTGATCATCCACAAAAAAGTGTAAATTGGGTCCCATGTTCAATTCTTCATTTTTAAATATGTCTAATCCCTTCACTTCTAAAGTAACCGCTACATTATTAGTATTTAAAACTTCATTATTATTAGGACTGAGAATTTTAACTTGGGGTTGAGTTTGGGCAAAATTTTCATTTAGTTGTTGAATAAGTAAAGGTGGTGCGACTTCTGCTATATTTTCAACATTAGGAATGGGGGGTTTGGAGTCGCTGTTAAATGCCTGTACACTTTCGATCGAATCGTTACAACCAACTAAAATAAAACTAAATAGAATTATAGTTAGCCATGATAATAGCTTATTTTTCATAAAACTTTCTTTACTAAATTTATTATATTGAAACTTACTTTATTATAATTAGGGTTTGCTGAAAAAGTATTCTCATCAGAAGAGGAGAGAAAAGTCAGGATAACTGATTATTCAGATTGAACTTCGATTAATAATTGCTCCCAACTATCAGGAGGATTACCGTTGTGCAACATTTTTCTAAAAACTTCATAAGCATCAGTCTCACTACCATAAACTCGTTTTGATTGCTCATCATTTACCCACACATAAACAATAATTTTACTTTCCTGATGAAATCTAAAAAATAAACGGTATTGTTGAAAAAATTTGGCTCTAAACCAATGTCGATACTCTTTTCCTAATGTATTTCCTTGACGGTATTCTTTACGATTCGGCTCTTGAGGTATTATTTCAAAGGCTAACTTATTAATAGCCGCTAATAATTTTGTTGCTTTTTTTTCTTGATATGATTGGGGGTATTTTTGCTTTAATTTTTCTACTTTAAGTGTTAGTTTTTTCAGTTGATTTAAGAATAAGGAATGAGCATAAATTTTCCACCCGTTAATAATTAATGGTTGTGACTTTAACAATTTTATTCTTCCTCATCTTCTAATGATGTTTCTAAATCAACAGCGACATGATTTACAAGAGATTTTAAATGATTAACCTCTGTGGAAGTCATTGCCTTTATTTGTTGAGGATTCTTATTTATATCCTGCTCTAAAAAGTCGAGAAATTGTCCTAAAATGGGATCTAATTCTTCTTGATTATTTTGACAACGAGTGATAATTACACTTCCATCCTCTTGAATTTGATAACTAATTTTATTACCCTTTTCTAACCCTAAAGTTTGACGCACTACATAAGGGATTGTGGTTTGATACCGTTGGGTTAAAGTAGATTCAGCTTTTATTAATTTTGACATAGCTATTTTTTAGACTTTTTCTTTATGGTAATGCAATCCCATTGTTTTGACAAGATTCAAAAAATAGTTCTATGATTATCAAACTTTGTCATGTATCCTATCTATCATTCTGATATAAATGTAAAAATATTGTGATAAAATAATAACTATTTAAAACATGATTAAAATTAGCTAATAATAATTGAAGAAATGGTAACAGAATTAAAACAAAAACAGAAAAGTTTATACGATACTGACTATCATCTTTGGATATTAGACACTATTGAAAAGTTAGAAAAAAAAGACTTAGATTCTTTAGATTGGGAAAATTTAATTGAGGAGGTATCGAGTTTGGGTAGAAGGGATCAAAAAAAAATAGAAAGTCTTTTAACTAGATTACTAGAACATCTACTCAAATTGCAATACTGGGATTCTGAAAAAGAAAGAAATGAAAATCATTGGAAAGGAGAAATCATTAATTTTCGTATTCAAATCCGAAGGGAATTAAAAAGTAGTCCTAGTCTTAAACGTTATTTAATAGAAATTTGTGAAGAATGTTATGATGATGCTAAAAAAATTGTTAGTAATAAATCTAGCTTACCTTTAAATACTTTTCCGAAAAAATTAATACTATCTTTTGAGCAAATTCTTGATGAAAATTGGCTACCTTAAAACTTTTTTATCAAAAAATTAATTATTTTTTATAGTAATTGTGATAACCAAAAATCTGGTGGTGTTAGGGTTGAATATTATTCAAACCCTAGGAATTTAATCAAGTAGTGAAAATTATAATGTCACAGCCAAGATGCCTGTTTTACGAAAAAAGCCAATTTTCATCTAATATTTGTTCGAGAGATATAAGGGGTTTTTCAGGAAAAATATTAAGAGGAAGTTGAGAATGTTTAGAAGCTAATTTACAACCTTTTTGGTAACAATCAAAAAATTTATTATTGAGATAATTATTTAAACTAGGACTATCTTCTAATTCTCTGATAATTTGTTGTTGAAAATTAAGAATTTCTCTTTCCCAATGTCCTTTATTTCTCTCTTTTTCTGATTGCCAATACTGTAAAATTAGTAGGTGTTCAATTAATTTTATTAATAAACTTTCTAGTTTCCTTTTATCCCTTTTACTCAAGTCTAAAACCTCCTCAATTAAATTTTCCCAATCAACAGAGTTAAAATTTCTATTTTCTAGTTGCTTAACCGTTTCTAATACCCAAAGATTATAGTCAGTATCGTATAAATTTGTTTGATTTTTGATTAATTCAGCTACCATTACGATTACCTCCGATTATTTTGTTCCCTTATTATAAATTATTAGATTTCCAGTAAAAAATATTAATATAGTTTTGTAGTGAAGGCTTTAGCCTTTATCTATTAATAATTTGTCAAGGGCATAACTTCTAATATAATAATTTTTGTAAAAAACTATGACATTTAACTTAGAAAAAACCTTAAATAATCTCAATACTTCTGCCGAATGGGTAGGCTTAAGACAAGTGAGCGAAACCACTACCACTAAAGTTTTTCGAGATGGCAAACCTCAAAGTAATGGACGAAAATCCACTAATGGGGTAATGGTAGAAGTGATGGTGAATGGACAATTAGGCTATTGTGCTACTAATAGATTAGATCAGGATAGTATTCAATCTGCGATCGAAATCGCTGAAAAACAGGCAAAAAAAGCCTCTGATTGGGGTATTTTCCGTTTTAATCCCAGTATTCGTCCTCCTACGAAGGGAAACTATCGATCACTTAACAGTGGCGCTGCTCGATCGAACTCAAAAGATGATAAAGTATTCAATCATCAGGAATTGAATGATTTGTTGATCGAAACTTGTCATCGATTAAAAGTCTCGGATAAAATCGTCAAAGCCACTGCTTTTGCTCAAATTAGCGACATTAAACATCATTTTGTCAGTAGTAATGGTGCTAATATTGAACAGGAATTTTCCCTTGTTTCTACCGATTACGAAGCTACAGCGCAAGAGGGAAATATAGTCCAAAAACGCACGGATAATGGCATGATGGCGAGATGCTATCAAGGAGGAATAGAAATCTTAAATCCCATGGTAACGTTCGATCGAGCGCAACAAATAGGAGAACAAGCGGTAGAATTGTTATACGCCGAAGAATGTCCTGATATAGTCACCACTTTAGTTTTAGCACCAGATCAGATGATGCTACAAATCCATGAAAGCATCGGGCATCCTTTAGAAATCGATCGAATTCTGGGGGATGAGCGCAACTATGCAGGAAGTAGCTTCGTTAAATTGTCGGATTTTGGCACATTAGCCTATGGTTCATCTTTAATGAATATCACCTTTGATCCCACTGTGCAAGGGGAATTAGCTAGTTATGGTTTTGATGATGCAGGATTGAAGGCACAAAAAGAGTATCTCATCAAAGACGGCATTTTATTGAGAGGATTAGGGAGTTTAGAAAGTCAGGCTAGAGCAAATGTACTAGGAGTTGCCAATTTTCGATCGAGTTCATGGAATAGAGCGCCCATCGATCGCATGGCTAATTTAAACTTAGAATCGGGACATAGTAGCTTTAATGAGATCATAAGTTCGATCGAGCATGGTGTCTATATGCAGTCTAATCGATCGTGGTCGATCGACGACTATCGTAACAAATTTCAATTTGGTTGTGAATATGCGCAGTTAATCGAAAATGGCAAACTAACAAAAACGCTACGCAACCCTAATTATCGAGGCGTTACCCAACACTTTTGGCATAACTTAGCCTTCGTAGGAGACGATTCCACTAGAGAATTTTATGGTACACCCTATTGCGGTAAAGGTGAACCTAACCAGTCTATCAGAGTTGGTCATGCTTCTCCCGTGTGTGCTTTCAACAATATTCAAGTTTTTGGTGCATAAGGGCTTCTCTCGACATTTAAGCTAAAAATTATCATCAATTGATTTTTTAGTTGGTTCGTAGTAAGGGCTTCAGCCCTTAAAATCTTAATTAATGGAGAAGTCTAATGCAAACTAGCTTATTATTGACTACACTGAAACCTAGTATAGACAAATGATCCCCGTTTTTTATTCCTAATAATCTGTTAAATTTTATGAATTACGATTAAGAAATAGGTTATTTTTCGATTATTTTTTTATATGAGATGGAGGCATTAAATATCAAATGATCCCCATTTAATCATATTCATTCATTCTCAAATCTTAAGAAAATATATAAATATTTCCTAATTTATCGTCAAAAAGCCTAATTATTAGCTACATTATAAATTAGAGATTTGTTATAGTTACTTTTAAGATATTTTTGGTATTAAATATCACAAAACTTCTTAAGCAAAGGTGATTTATTAAACACCATACCTATAACAAGTTGAAAATGTGGCAAAAAGAGGAGTTATCAAATGAATCAGTTAAACAGTCAACTCGACTATGGTAATGGCTTGATGGAGGCTGACATTGACGAAGAATTAAATCAAGTTATTGCACAATTTTCTGTTAGCGAGGAGGAAAAAGGCAAAAAAACCAGAGGCAATAAATCTAAAGTCGAAGATTCTGTCGGTGCTTTTTTTAAAGAAATGGCTCGTTATCCTTTACTTACCCCTGAAGAAGAAATGGATTTAGCCTATGCAGTTCAATTTTTAAGTGTTTGCGAAGAAAAACAACAAGAATTACATCGTTCCTTACAACGAACTCCTACTAAAATGGAATTAGCTCAAGTTATGGGCTTAGAAAATGAGAGACAATTAGATAATCGTCTCTATAAAGGTAAAGTCGCTAAACGCAAAATGATTCGATCGAACTTACGATTGGTAGTATCGATCGCCAAACGTTACTTAAATCGTGGAGTACCATTTTTAGACTTAATTCAAGAAGGCGCTATTGGTTTAAATCGTGCCGCCGAAAAATTTGATCCCGATAAAGGCTATAAATTCTCTACTTACGCCTATTGGTGGATTCGCCAAGCAATTACTCGCACCATTGCCAATGATTCTCGCACCATTCGCCTTCCCATTCACATTGTTGAAAAACTCAATAAACTCAAAAAAACTCAACGAATTTTAAAACAAAATTTACAAAGACAACCGACGGAAACAGAAATAGCTGACGAAATGGGCATCACTCGTCAAGCCTTGGGGCAATTATTGCAATTAAAACGCCAATCTCTTTCTCTTAATCATCGTGTCGGGAAAGGTGAAGATACCGAGTTAATGGAGTTACTCGAAGACAGTAATCTGCTTTTGCCTGAAGAAAAAATGAATGAAACAATGATGCACCAAGAAATTGTTTCTGTATTAAGTGATGTATTGAGTGAAAGAGAAAAAGAAGTAATTGTATTACGTTATGGTTTAGCCAGTACAAAAGCTCATACCCTTGAAGAAGTAGGCAAAATTTTTGAATTATCACGGGAAAGAGTGAGACAAATTCAAACTAAAGCCATGCGTAAGCTCAGAAGACCACAAGTTGCAAGACGCTTAAAAGGATGGTTAAATTAGAAGAATGAAGAATTAAGAATGAAGAATTAAGAATGAATAACAATTAATTTTTCCTTACTTTTTACTTAATTCCCTTTATGAATACTCAATTAAGCGATACGGATTATAAACTCAAAATGCAACGCCGAAAGGAAATTCAAGAGCAACGTTTGGCGAATATGACAGACGAAAAAGGCTTAATAATTGTTCATACTGGTAATGGTAAGGGTAAAACAACCGCAGGTTTGGGTATGGTAATTCGATCGTTAGGTCACGGTTACAAAGTGGCGATCGTACAATTCATTAAAGGTGCGTGGCAACCTGCTGAAAAAGAAGTCCTCGCAAAATGGGAAAACCAATTAGAATTTTATGCTATGGGGGAAGGCTTTACATGGGAAACCCAAGATAGAGAAAGAGATATTCTCATGGCACATAAAGCATGGCAAAAAGCGAAAGATTTTATTCTTAATCCAGAGTATAAATTAGTGTTATTAGATGAGATTAATATTGCTTTAAAATTAGACTATTTAAACTTAAGTGAAGTGTTAGAAATTATTGAGCAAAAACCTGAAGATACCCACGTTATTTTAACAGGTAGAGGAGCTAAACAAGAACTGATCGATCGAGCTGATTTAGTAACAGAAATGAAGTTGATTAAACATCCTTTTAAAGAACAAGGAATTAAAGCTCAAGCTGGTATAGAATTTTAACTTTATGATAGAGAATAACCTTAATATTCGTCTTGCCACCATTGACGATGTAGAAACAGTATTTCAGTTAATTCAAGCCTTAGCAGACTATGAAAAATTATCCCATGAAGTAACAGGCAATATCGAAAATTTAGAGAAACACTTGTTTGGAAATCCTACCTATGCAGAGGCAATTATTGCCGAATTAGATGATAAATCTGTGGGTTTTGCTCTATTTTTTACTAATTATTCCACCTTTTTAACTAAGCCCGGTATTTATTTAGAAGACTTGTTTGTTTTACCCGAATATCGCCGTCAAGGTATCGGCAAAGCCTTGTTAAATTATCTGATTAATTTAGCGAAAAAAAGAGATTTTGGGAGGGTAGAATGGAGTGTTTTAAACTGGAATCAATCAGCCATTGATTTTTACGAAAATATGGGGGCAAAAGTCCTTCCTGATTGGCATATTTGTCGAGTTATTATTTAGTAATTAATGCCCAAAAAACCTTAATATACAAGATAGTTTTAAGTTTTAGATTACATTAAAAATTGATAATTATTTACTATTCACTATTCACTATTTACTATTCACTATGCTATACTTAAAAGAATATTAATTTATTTAATATCAAAATCGGGTTTATAATTAATTGCTAAAACAGCTATGGAGCAATCATCTTTTATGAGTATCAACAATAGTTATCCATTCTCCTTGCACTCTATTCGACAAGAAAATATTATTAATAATGCTGTACCGATGGTGGTAGAGTCGTCGGGAATGGGCGAAAAAGTTTTTGATATTTATTCTCGATTATTAAGAGAAAGAATTATTTTTTTAGGCACGGCTATTGATGATAAATTAGCAGACTCGATCGTAGCCCAACTATTATACCTAGAAGCTGAAGACCCTAATAAAGATATTTATATCTATATCAACTCCCCCGGTGGTTCGGTCTATGCTGGAATGGCAATTTATGACACAATGCAACACATTCAACCCGATGTCTCCACTATTTGCTTCGGTATCGCCGCTAGTATGGGGGCTTTTTTATTGTCTGGAGGCACGAAAGGCAAACGCATGGGACTTCCTAACTCCCGTATTATGATACACCAGCCCCTCGGTGGTGCGCAAGGTCAAGCCACAGAAATTGACATTCAAGCTAAAGAAATCCTATATATTAAACAAAAATTAAATCAACTCCTTGCTGATCATACAGGACAACCCTTCGATCGAATCTCCGAAGATACCGAAAGAGATTTTTATATGTCATCCACAGAGGCACAAGAATACGGACTGATAGATCAAGTTATTATCCGAGACGGCATTAGTCTCCCCCTTAGTCGCAAATCGATCGATGTCAGCGAACTTTTCTCCTAAATTACCCTATTATCAATCATCAATAACATGGCTAAATACGACTCTCATCTAAAATGCTCTTTTTGCGGTAAATCTCAAGAACAAGTGCGTAAATTAATCGCTGGTCCGGGGGTTTACATTTGTGATGAGTGTGTAGAACTCTGTAACGAAATTTTGGAAGAAGAATTAATGCCCGTTAACGCCCCTTCTTCTAAAGCAAAAAATAATTCTCGTCCGAATACAAAAAACAGTTCTAACACACGCAAACCTTTATCTTTCCATAAACTACCCAAACCCATCGAAATTAAACAGCAACTCGATGAATACGTCATTGGACAAGATGAAGCGAAAAAGGTGCTTTCCGTAGCTGTCTATAATCATTATAAACGCCTCACGGTATCTGAACTCGATCGAACCCACCATAACGAGGAAAACACTGTAGAAATTCAAAAATCTAATATTCTCTTGATTGGACCGACGGGATCGGGTAAAACATTATTAGCGCAAACCCTCGCCAAAATTCTGGATGTACCCTTTGCCATAGCTGATGCTACCACCCTCACAGAGGCAGGATATGTCGGTGAAGACGTGGAAAACATCCTCTTAAGACTATTACAAGTAGCCAATTTAGACCTAGAAGAAGCACAACGGGGTATTATTTACATAGACGAAATCGATAAAATCGCTCGTAAAAGTGAAAATCCTTCCATTACCAGAGATGTGTCAGGGGAAGGAGTACAACAAGCATTACTGAAAATGTTAGAAGGTACAGTGGCAAATGTACCCCCCCAAGGAGGCAGAAAACATCCTTATCAGGACTGCATTACGATCGATACCAGTAACATTCTCTTTATCTGCGGAGGAGCGTTTGTTGGTTTAGATAAAATTATCGAACAGAATAAAGAAAAGAAAGTATTAGGTTTTGAAATTCCTACCGATACTTCCACCAAAGAACAAAGAGTATCCGATGCCGCCCGAAACTTACAGCCCGATGATTTAGTTCGTTTTGGCTTAATTCCCGAATTTGCAGGACGTTTACCCGTAGTAGCAGTGTTAGACTCCCTCAATGAAGAAACTTTTATCGAAATTCTGACTCAACCCCGTAACGCCTTAGTCAAACAATATCAAAAACTAATCGGTATGGATAACGTTACCCTAGAATTTGAGCCTGATGCTATCCGTGCGATTGCTCAAGAAGCCTACAGACGTAAAACTGGAGCAAGGGCATTAAGAGGCATAGTCGAAGAAATCATGCTAGATGTGATGTACGAATTACCATCCCGTCAAGACGTGGCAAATTGTGTAATCACCAAAGAAATGGTAGAAAAACGTAGTACCGCAGAATTGTTGCTACATCCTTCTTCCTTACCCAAAAAAGAATCAGCATAGGTAATAAGTGGAGTTTGTAGTAATGGCTTCAGCCGTTGATGATTCAACCTTTTAATGTCAATATAAACTTATATAAAAGAAGAGTTAAAACCCTGACTACAAACTAAAAATTTTTGTTATATTTTAGCTATTGTCTTTGGCTTCTTCCCCATTCTCAATTGTAACGACTAAACTGATGACAGCAAAAACCTCCGTTTCTACTACCAAATTAAAAAATCGCCGTGACGAATTAAAAAATCAACGGCGATGGAGGAGTTTTGTTTCGGTAACTCGGACTCTATTAATTATGTCTTTGACAGGGGGGGTATTTTGGTTTTTAACCCTGCCAGAATGGGTAATTCAAGATGTCCAACAAATCAACATCGAAGGAAATGAATTACTTACCGATGACGAGATTCGTGGTTTAATACCCCTTCAATATCCCCAATCCCTATTACAGCTATCCACCAAAGATTTAACCGAAGCCCTACAAAAAAAAGTTCCCTTAGCCAACATTGTCATCAGGAGAGAATTATTACCGCCGAATTTGACGATTCGAGTCACAGAGAAAAAACCAGTAGCGGTTGCTTTTGCCATGCAAGTTGATCCCAAAACAAAAAAAATGGCATTACAACAGGTAGGGTATATTGATATAGATGGGATTTTTGTTTCTAATGAACTCTATCAAAATTTAGCACAACAACCAGAGTTAAAACCTACTTTAAGAATGATTGGCACTCCTCAAACATATCTAGCTTATTGGCAAGATTTTTATAATTTGTTAAGTCAATCCGCCGTCAAAATTACTCAGGTAAATTGGCAAAATCCCACTAATATTATTTTAACCACTGAATTAGGAACAGTATATTTAGGTGCTTATACCTCAAGATTTCCTCAACAATTAATGGTATTAGAAAAGCTAAAAAGTATCACTAGCAAAATCCCTAGGGAAAGAATTATTTATATTGATTTAACTGTTCCAGAAATGCCCTCTATCAAGGAGAAAAAACCTCCTAAAGAAGATGACAAAAAAAATTAATTTCTGTCTCTGTTGAATTTCGATCGATCCCTATAATAATCTCAGAAGGTATCAGGTAAGCAGGGCTGTTTCATTTTCAAATTTTTGTTTAAGAGAAAGTAATGAGTAAAGAGTAATAAGTAATGAGTTTTGATAATTTACTATCATAAATTGATTATTTCAAGATTTATTATTATTACCTGAAATCTGGAAGCAAAAAAAATCCCTAATACCCCTAATACCCCAACATTTTTTAGCAACTTACTTTGAAACAGCCCTGCCTATAAATAAGGTTTGCTGAATAAATCAAAAGGTTATTAAAATCAATGGTTTAGGCACACTATATTCACAAAAAAGTGTGAATTTTTGGCAATTTTTACTCAAAAACAGAGCATTTCAAATCTGATTATTCACAATACATATGTGTACTTGTTGAAGAGATAACGCTTCAAAATCTTGATTTTTCATTCTTTAACCTGACACCTGATACCTGATGCCTGATACCTACCCTCATCAAAATACTTTTTGTGCACCTCCTACTTATCTGTTACCTTTTGCCTTTTGCCTCTTGCCTTTCAACGACAATTTTTGTATCTCATCAAAACGAGAATTGCTATAGCTTATTCACTCTGTTTAAGTTTAATACCCAATACCTGAGTATAAGCCCCCTTCGCCTGAGTCACTCCGATCGTACGTTGGGCGGCTTCAATCATTGGTCTTCTTAAACTAACTACGATAAATTGAGCGGATTTTGCTTGTTGTTGAATCATTTTTGATAGTTTTTCTACATTAGCACCATCTAAAAACATATCCACCTCATCGAAGGCATAAAAAGGCGAAGGGCGGTATCTTTGTAAAGCAAAAATAAAGCTAAGGGCGGTTAAAGATTTTTCACCTCCTGACATAGAGCTTAATCTTTGTACGGGTTTTCCTTTGGGATGGGCAACTAAGGTTAAACCACCATTGAAAGGGTTATTTTCATCTTCTAATTTTAAGTAACCATCCCCCTCAGAAAGAGTAGCAAAAATCGTTTTAAAGTTTTCATTAACTGCTGTAAAAGACTCTTTAAAAGCTCTTAATCTTAAGGTTGTAAAATTCTCTACTCGTAATAATAATTCGGTTCTTTCTCCTTCTAAAGTTGCTAATTTTTGAGATAATTCCTCTAGTCTTTCCTGATTTTTTTCATACTGTTCTAAAGCTAACATATTAACAGGTTCAAGGGCTTCTAATTTCTTTTCTCCCTTACGAATTTCTTGTTTAATTTGCTCTAGGTGATCTTGCAAACTATCGAAGGTAATTTTATTATTAATATCACCACTTTCGGCATTATTAACTAACCAAGGAATTTCGGGTAAAGGATTGGGTAACTCTTGGCTTATCTCCTCTATTTGTAAGGTTAGCTCATTTAATTTAGTTTGCCCTTCTTGATGTTGTAAAACTATTTTTTCGATCGACCATTTTAGTTGTTGTTGTTCATTTTCTAACTGTTTAACTAGACTTTCCTGTTTATTTCTTTCCTGTTTAATACTCTCTAATTTTTGAGCTAATTCTTGGAACAGATTTTCATATTTAGTGATTTCCAGCTCGATCGAACTCAAGTCTTGAGTAAGGGTAATTTTTTCTTGTTGAATCTCATTTTGTTGAGTAGATAAAGAAGTGATATTATTTTGTGCTTCCGTAATTTTTTCCTGCAAATCTTGATGATTATTGACTAATTTATCTAAATTTTGTTGACTCTTATTTAACATCGATTGCTTATCTTCTAATAACAACTCCTGTTGACTAATAATCTGTTGTAAATTTTGCCATTCCTGATTATCATAGCTAGATTCTAACTCTTTTAATTCCTCTTGTTTTTGGTTTAATTGAGTCTGTAATAAAGGCAAATTTTGTTCAATATTTGTTAACTCTTGTTTGCCCTTAACTAATTCCTGATAGTTATTAGCATTACTACCAATAATTTTCTCTTTATCTTGTTCTAAACGATTAATTTCCTGTTGACATTGTTCTAAAAGAAGCAATTTTTTCTGTCTATTTTGTCTCTCTTGATTTAATTCTTCAGACCACCCCTTGACTAAGTGCCTTTTTTCTGATATTTTATTTGTACACTGGATAATTATGTCTTCAATTTCACTTATCCGCCGTCTTAACTCTCCAAAGTCCTTACTTTCCGTAGCCGATACCCTACCAAATTTCAGGCTCGATCGAGATGACACACTACCTCCCGTCATTGCTCCACTAGATTCCAACAACTCACCATCTAAAGTGACGATGCGTCCTTGCCCCATTAACTTCCGTGCTGAGTCCAAATCTTCAAACACGATCGTATTGCCAAAAACGTAAGCAAAAATCCCTTGATATTGAGAGTCAAACTTCACCAAATTAACCGCTAAATCAATAAAACCCCTAGCTTGAGACACCTCCCTAGGAATATGCAGACGGGGTGACTGTATTTTATTCAAAGGCAAAAAAGTTGCCCTTCCAGCCTTCTGTTGCTTGAGTAATTTAATCCCCAAGGAGGCAATGGTGTCATCTTCCACCACGATAAACCCTAAGCGACTTCCAGCCGAAATTTCCAACGCTAATTGATAACGAGATTCTACCTCCCCCAACTGCGCCACTAAACCACATACCCCCGGCAAGTCAGAATTTAAGATAATCTTACTAGCATAAGTACCTTGTGCCTCCTGTTGCGCTTGTTTAGTTGCCTCCAGTTTATCTAACTCCCGTTGTTTCTCCCTTTGCTCAATTTGTAAACGATGGATGGTATCTTCATTTAAGGCAATTTCTGCGTCAACTTTTGCAAGTTTCTCCGTTAATACTTGTATGTTCGATCCAGAGTCCCCTATTTCTTTTTCTAAAGTGGGTACTTGTTCAAGTTTTTTATTAATATCTTGCTCATACTTTGCTAATTGCTCATTTTCATTTTTTATCGTTGCCTGTAACTTATTACATCTTTCGGTTAACAAAGCCTGTTGAGTTAACTGAGGATTTAACTGTTTTTGAATAGTCGTAATTTCTTGATTTAATGCCGTTTGTTGAGCAACCCATGCTTGAGACTTAGAGGCAATTTGTTTCGCTTCCTCTTTATAAGTATCTAATTCATTTTTGATAGCAGTTTTTTCTGTTTCTAAATGAGGGAGAAGGTTAGTTTCTAATTGCTCAATTTCTGTGGTTAAACTTGTTAACTGTCGTTGATAACTATTAACTTTTTGCTCAATTTCCTTCTGTTTAGAAATCAAGTCATTATCTAACTTAGTCAACTCCTGTTGTCGTTTTAAAAGTTGTTCTCGTTTTGCCTTATCACTAGCTAACTTAGAAGCAACATTAATTTGTTCTTCTTCTCCCAAGGCTTTTACCTCCTCATTGAATGCCTTTAATTGCTCATTAGCGGTAATAATTTTACTGTCAATTTTATTCAAATTTTCTGTCTTTTGAGTTTGTTTAGTTTCTAAGTCTAATAATGTCTTTTTAATCTCCTCTTTTTGTTGTTGTAAATAACGCCAATTAATCACGATTTCCCATTGTTTTTTCTCGTGAATTTGTGCCTTCAGTTTTTGATATTTACTCGCCTTCTCAGAATCCTGTTTCAACTTGGCACTATTTTCTGTTAACTCGTCTTGGATAATATGACATTTCTCCTCCCTCTCCTTCACCGCCTCCAGAGTCGTCTTCGTTTGCTCAATTTTTCGATCGAACTCTGCAACACCAGCTAATTCATCAATAATTTCTCGTCTTTCCTTAGCATTCATCGTAATAATGCGAGTCACATCTCCTTGCAAAACCACGTTATAACCTTCGGGATAAATGCGCAGACGATTTAATTGTTCATGGAGTTCATTAGCAGTACAAGGACTATCATTAAGATAAAAAGTGGAGGCATAACTACCGCCTTTAGTGACTCTTAAACGTCTAGTTACTTTTAACTCAGAGAGAGATTCTAAGTTAATTTTTGGTTGATTTTTAGACTTATCATTTTCAACAGTATTTTCTTCTTCTTTATCATCATAAAAATTATCATTATCTGAATAATTAAAACTACTATTTAACTCATTATTATCATCAGATATATTATTATTTAAAATTTCTAAATTTTCTAAATCAAAAGTAACAGATACAATCGTTTCCATAACCTTTCCAATATTATTTTGACTATTATTAATCAAATCTGGTAGTCTTTCTGCCCTCATTCCCTTTGAACTTGCTAAACCTAAACAGAATAATAAAGCATCCAAAATATTAGATTTTCCTGAGCCATTTGGTCCAGAAATTACCGTAAAACCGGGTAAAAAAGGCACAGCATTATTACCACCAAAAGACTTGAAACGAGATAACTCTACACGCTTAACAAATACCATAGAATAATTAGGAATTAGGAATGAGAAATGAGGAATGAGATATTAGAAATTAGACAAAAATGAAAGTTGAAAATAGATATAAATTGAGAATACTTTTAACGTTTTTTATGTTTGATTATCACTTTATCAGTGTTTAATCGTCATTTTTTTTGTGACTTAAGAATTGAATGTTAATTTTTGTTTAAGATATTTTATCTTATCATTATTCTTCATATTGTCATTGCGAGGATACGAAGCAATCTCTTAATGTTCTATTTCAGGTTATGATGTCTAACTACTAAGAATAATAGAGTTAAAGTCTGACATCAGAAAAAAGATACAGGGGTTTTCCATTCACTATTAATAATAATTATCAATTAATAATGATGATAAAGTTCGATCGAGCTTGTTATAGAAAGGATTAGATTTATTTTGTTGATACTATTAGCAATTAGGAAAGGGTAGTTACAGGAGAAAAACAAGGAATTGAAAGGGATTGCCTATTAATTGTGATGATAAGGAAGAAATGATAGAGTGATGTTGAATGTTGGTATCAAAAAAATAGACGAGGGTTTCGTCTTCGCTATCAATAATAATTATTAAATAATAATTGTGATAAAGTTCGATCGAGCTTGTTATAGAAAGGATTAGATTTATTTTGTTGATACTATTAGCAATTAGGAAAGGGTAGTTACAGGAGAAAAACAAGGAATTGAAAAGGATTACCTATTAATTGTGATGACAAGGGAGAAATAATAGAGTGATGTTGAATGTTGGTATGAGAAAAAATAGAAGGGGTTTCGCCCTCACTATTGATAATAATTATTAAATAATCATGGTGACAAAGTTCGATCGAGCCTATTATATATAGGTTATAAAGGATTAAATTTACTATTATTGATATTATTCGCAATTAAAAAGTGTTTGTTATTTTTTAAACCTGACAATTAAAAATACTTTCATTATACTTTGAGACAACTAATATTATAATAGCTTAATAATTATTTAACATTTTGGTGTGAGACAATGGTAAACATAATATTCATCGAAGCTCGTGGTGGTTTAACTACGAGTGAAACTCTTTTGCAGGTAATTAATCAGAATCCTCAAGGATTAACTCTTAAGCAATTAAGCAATACTATCAACCGCCCTGTCAGCATGATTAATATTTGTCTAAAACAATTAAGCAGTAAAAAACAGGTCATAATACGATTAAGAGGAATGCAGAAATTGATTTACCCCCACAATTTTTGCTCTCAATGATGTGTATTAAACTAGGCACTTCTTAAGGCGACAATGGGATCGAGTTTGGCGGCTTGTTGCGCTGGAACTACACCAAAAAACAAGCCAATACCTCCCGATACTCCCACGGCTAAAAGAATAGTAGTAGTGGAAACAGTAGTGGGTAAAGGTGACATCAGTGCGATCGAACTTAAAACCCCAATACCTAACATCGTGCCAAATATTCCTCCCGTAGCTGAAATAATAATAGCTTCGATTAAAAATTGAGAGAGTATATTACCCTCTGTTGCCCCTATGGCTTTTCTTAAACCAATTTCTTGGGTTCTTTCACTGACAGAGACTAACATAATATTCATTACCCCAATTCCTCCGACTAACAGAGAAATCCCTGCAATCGCACCTAACATAATAGTCAGTCCACTGGTGACAGTACCCACAATATTTAAAATATCCTTTTGGGTTTCCACTCGAAAATCATCTTCCCTGACTATTTTATGTCTCAAACGCAGTAAATTTTCAATCTGGAATCGGGCGGCGAATATATCTTGAGGGCTTCTGGCGGTGACAGAAATAAAACTCAACTCTAAACCGTAGTTAGAGGTTTTGCCCACAATTTGATTAGCCATAGTAGTGAGGGGGATGTATAAACTTTCATCCTGATTCGTGCCTAAAAACGAGCCTTTGGACTCCATAATGCCGATTACTTCAAAAGAAACGTTTTTGATTCTTAAACGCTTTCCTATGGGATTTTCCCCTAGAAAAAAATCTTCGACAATTTGTGAGCCTAAAACTACAACTCTATTATTGCGTCTCACATCTAAATCGGTGATAAATCTTCCTTGGGCAACATCAAAACTACGCACTGTTAAAAATTCGGGGGTTGTACCAATAATGGAGACGTTATTATTGCGATTACCATAGGTTACTAAAAGACGAGAGTTGATTTGAGGGGCTACTTCTGTAACGGTAGGTACTTGGGTGGCGATCGCCTCTGCATCTGATAACACAAGGGTTTTAGGAGTATCAAAAGTGGTACGGCGAGATTCTCGACTGCCAGGTACAACAAACAGTACATTAGCACCTAAAGACTCGAATTGTTCTTCTGCTAATTGTTGCGCAGCTTGACCTATTCCGATCATCGAAATAACGGAAGCGTTACCTATAATAATCCCTAACATGGTTAAGCTACTACGCATTTTATTTGCTAGTAGGGTTGTAATAGCCATTTTGATACTATCGGTAATTTTCATAAGTAGGGGTTGCTGAAAAAGTATTTTGGTGAGGGTAGGGAATAGGGAATAGGGAATAGGGAATAGAGAATGTGGGTTAAAAAATTCGATCGAAAGACAGAAAACGACGAGGTTTGGCTTTCTTGACTATTCTAGCGTTTGCGACTGCTTCCACTAAACCAAAGGCAATAAAGTTAGTTAATAAAGATGATCTACCATAACTAAGAAAAGGTAAAGGTATCCCCGTAATCGGTGCTAATCCCATAGTCATACCTAAATTTACGATGGTTTGAAAGGCAATCATCGCTAATACCCCGATAGCTAATAATGAACCAAAATTGTCTCTCGATCGAACGGCAATAACTACCAAGCGCCAACAGATTAACCAATAGACTGCTATAACAAAAAGACTACCAACTAAGCCAAATTGATCAGCAACGGCACTAAAGATAAAATCGGTATGTTGTTCGGGAACGAAGTTAAGATGAGTTTGAGTAGCCTCAAGAAAACCATTACCCCATATTCTACCAGAACCAATGGCAATTCTGGACTGTATTAAATGATAACCTCCACCGAGGGGATCTTTTTCTGGTTCTAAAAATAAAGTGATACGATCTTGTTGATAGGGTTGTAATAAATTCCATAAAATGCCCCCCATTTTTCCTGCACCATAATTGATGGTAAGGGTGACTAAAGCCCAAAGCGCCCTAATTTGTTGAGGAAAGGTAAACCATGCAATTAAAATCATGGCGGTAACGAAAATCAACCAAGCAGGTAATAATAAATTGAATAAAAATGCTGAGACGATGGGGGATAATATTAATAAAATCCAACCTAAGTTCATATTTGCCCAATAAAGCATCGTTAAGCTAACAGCACCAAATACAAGGGATGTGCCTAAATCGGGTTGAATTAAAGTCAATATCCAAGGTACAGATACCATTGCCATAACGGGGAGAAGGTTAATTAATTTTGAGCCGTCTCGATAATGTAATAGGGCGGATAGACTGACGATAAAACCTACTTTAGCAAATTCGGAGGGTTGGAAGTGAAAACCGCCTAAATTAATCCATCTTTGCGCACCATTAACGGTATCTCCCGCAAAAATGACAACTACTAACAGTATATTGGTTATGGCGTAGGTTATCCAATGAAATCGTAATAGTATTTCGTAGGGAAAATAGGATAAACCCATTAAAATAATAAAACCCACCACTGTCATAATTAGCTGTTGTTGCCAATCAGATATTTGCTCATAGCTTTGGGTACTATAAATAATTAAAGAACCAAAGGAGCTTAATCCCACTATTAAGCAGATTAAAAACCAATCTAAATTTCTGGTATTATTCACGTTCGATCGAGATCATTAAAACTTCATTGTTGATAGTCTAGCTTAATAATTGTCCTTTCGTGGTTAGATTAGTTCGATCGAGCTTAAACATTTTAGACATAATGTAGCGACAATAAAAAAATTCAGTAAAAGACGTTGTTGAGATAAAAAATAAAAGACATAGAATTTAGATAACAGTTAACAAAGAATCTCATTGCCGAGAAATACAATGATTATCAAATTTACAACAACGTCTAGGGAATTTTACACATTTTTGAATAATTGTTTCATTAAGTTATCTTTCACCATCATCTGACGAAATACCTCAATTAAATATTCTTGGGCTTGTTCTTGACTTAACTTTTTAACTTGATCTTTGAGAACTTCCAACTTAAATTGTTGTTCCAAACTCAGTTTAGTAGGTGTTTCCATTAGTTTTACTCCTCAATTAATTCATTAGATATAAATAACCTAACATAAGGATATTAAAACCGCAACTTTGTCAAGCAATCTGTCTAAATTGTTACTTTTTTTAACATTTTTAAAAAGTACGGTTGTCTCAAAGTACTTCAGATAGGTTTAAACCCAATATTTATTAGAAATCAGAAATCTATATAAAAATCTTCATTCTTCATTCTTCATTCTTCATTCTTCATTCTTCATTCTTCATTCTTCATTCCTAATTACCCTTGAGTCATGCCCATTATTTCGTAACCTGCATCAACATAAATAATTTGTCCAGTAATACCACTAGCTAAATCACTGCACAAAAAGGCGGCGGTGTTGCCTACTTCGATTTGAGTTACGGTACGTTTTAAGGGGGCAACGGCTTCCACATGGTGAATCATGTCTAAAATACCCCCAACGGCTGAAGATGCAAGGGTGCGGATGGGACCCGCCGAAATAGCATTTACCCTTACATTTTGACTACCTAATTCGGAGGCTAAATAACGCACACTCATTTCTAAGGCTGATTTAGCAATACCCATAACGTTATAGTTGGGAATGACTTTTACTCCTCCTAAATAGCTTAAGGTGACAATACTTCCTCCCGATGCCATCATGGGTTTAGCTGATTGTACTAAACGAGTGAGAGAATAGGCACTAATATCGAGGGCTGTTTTAAAACCATCACGGGAAGTGTTGCTAAAATCTCCTGCTAAATCGTCTTTTTGAGCAAAGGCTAAACAATGGATTAAAATATCGATATGTCCCCATTTTTCTTTAATTTGGGCAAAGGTTTCATCTATTTGAGCATCATCTTGTACGTTACAGGGTAAAAAAACGCTAGGGTTTAAAGGGGCAACTAATTCTCCTACTTTTTTCTCAAATCTCCCTTTTTCATCGGGCAGGTAGGTGACACCAATATTTGCCCCTGCTTTATGTAGCTGTTGAGCAATACCCCATGCGATCGATTTATTATTAGCAATACCAGTTACAAGGGCATTTTTTCCTTTTAAATCTAACATATTCTTGATTTTTTCTTTAATTTTCTGTAATATCTGACAATAATTGATTAAACTAATTACGTTATAGATAGTTATCTAGTTTACAATTACTTATCTTCTTATAAAAAGTGTCCTTTATTCGATCGAACATTAAATATTATTAAGTAACTATCCCCTATGCAATCAATCTTAAATCAAGAACAACCTTTAGCCTCTGTATTTCGTCAAATTGGAGCTGGAATTTATACTCCTGTAGTGGAAAGATTTGAACGTGGTAAGACAATTTTTTTTCCCGGAGATCCAGCAGAAAGGGTATATTTTTTAATGAAGGGTGCTGTCAAATTGTCACGGGTGTATGAAGCAGGAGAGGAAATAACAGTAGCTTTATTGAGAGAAAATAGTGTTTTTGGGGTTTTGTCTTTGGTAACAGGGCAAAAGTCCGATCGATTCTATCATGCGGTGGCTTTCACTCCTGTAGAATTATTATCAGCCCCTATTGAGCATTTTCAACGAGCGTTAAGAGATAATCCTGAACTATCACGACTTATGTTACAAGGATTGTCTTCTCGAATTTTACAAACAGAATTAATGATTGAAACCCTTGCCCATCGTGACATGGCTTCTCGTTTAGTTAGTTTCCTGTTGATACTATGTCGAGATTTTGGGATTCCTAGCCTTAATGGTGTTACGATCGATCTCAAACTATCCCATCAGGCTATTGCCGAAGCCATTGGTTCAACACGGGTGACGGTAACAAGATTACTAGGAGAATTAAGACAAGACGGCTTGATTTCTATTACCAAGAAAAAAATTACAGTCCATAATCCAGTCGCATTAAGTCAACAATTTGCTTAAAAATTGAGTAATAAGTAGGGTTTGCTCAAAAAGTGTTTTAGTTAGGGGGTGCACAAAAAGTATTTTGATGAGGGTAAGTATCAGGTGTCAGGTGTCAGGTGTCAGGTTAAAGAATGAAAAATCAAGATTTTGAATCTAATCATTAGCTTTAGACTATATTTATTATTACGATTTAGTTTCAAGAACCCTTAATTCTTAATTCCTAATGCTTTTGGGATCGAGTGCATCCCTTAATCCATCCCCTAATAAATTAAAAGATAGTACCGTTAAAATAATTAAAATAGCAGGAGGAAAAATTAGCCAAGGTTGTAAAACTAATACCGAAGCATTGGAGGCTAATGACAGTAAATTACCCCAACTGGGATCGGGTTGTTGAATGCCTAAACCAATCAAACTTAATACAGATTCTGCCACGATAAAACTAGGAATGGAAAGAGTGGCAGAAATGACTATATAAGTCGCTGTTTGCGGTAAAATATGCTTGATAATAATATAGAAAGAATTTGCCCCGATCGATCTAGCAGACTGCACAAATTCTTGTTCTTTGAGGGTTAAAACTTGCCCCCTAATAACTCTAGCTAAACCCGACCAACCGATAAAAGAAGTAATTAAAATAATTAACATAAATCTCTGCGCACTGCTCAAACTCGGCGGTAAAACGGCGGCTAATGCTACTAATAAATAAATACCCGGTATGGTCATCAAAACTTCCACCAGTCGCATTAAAATATTGTCTAAAATGCCTCCAAAATAACCTGCAATGCCTCCAATTATCATGCCGAGGGGAAAAGAAATTAAAATGCCAATTAAGCCAATAAAAAGGCTAATTCTTCCGCCAAATAATATTCTACTAAATTGATCTCTACCCTGTTCATCTGTGCCTAAAAGATTAATTTTTCCTTCTCCTAAAGTACCGAATAAACGTCTTTGCAGAGTAAAACCTGAGAAGATTTCTACCTCGTCAAAGGTGGGGGGTAAAGGTAATTTTATTTGTAAAAATTGATAGGGTTCACCCTTAACAAATAAACGAATGGGAGAAGGTTTTGTGTAGTCTATTTCTAAGGTTCGATCGCCCGTGTTTATATCGGTTCGTCCTTGAGTAGTAGGATATACATGAAGTCCGATAAATTGTTTATCTTGATTACGCCAATAAATAGTAGTTGGTGGCAATAAAGAACCATTTTCCTGAGCAGAATAGGGATTATAGGGGGCAATAAAATCCGCACCTAATACCATAGCATAAAAAAATACAAGAATGATAAACCCTGATTTTGCCAAAGGATTATTTTTTAGTTTTCGCCACCAATTCATGAAGAATGAAGAATTAAGAATGAAGAATTAAGAATGAAGAATTAAAAATTATGCACTATTCACTATTCACTCTACTTCAAAATGTCCCACCACGATCGAACAAAAAGCAAAAGCAAACACTAAAGGCATAGGACAATTGAGAAAATAAGTTAAAAGTATTGCCGTTAAAGTAATTATAATAGCACTTCCCAACCAAATTTTTTCCTGTGGAGAAAAGCCTTTTTCAGCTTTGATTTCAATTAAAGTTTCTTTAGGAATGGGCAAAGGTATAACCCCATGAGGAGGAAAAGCCCAATAATCACGGCGTTCTACAAACAGATCAGTCCAACCGTTTTTATTACACCATTCTTTAATCCAGTCGTCGGAAAAATGTTTCATTACCCTTTATGAAATTTGATTCTTACTTTTTCAGATTATCAAATGTTTTAAAAAGGGTTTTATTTTGTTTATTAAATTTAATATTTAAGAAATTTTTTTGAGTATAAATACTCAGATGGGAACTAGAAATTAGGAACAAGAAATCATCTCTTCCTAATTATTCATTCCTCAATTTCTGATCAACTATCAACTTTAAATCAACTTAACGGCGGTAAGGAACTTTATCTAAACTGATATTTCCTGCCGAAACACGGGGAGTGGGAGCTGGTTTAGCATTAATGCTACGAGCCATATTGAGGTATAAAGAAGGATCTCCTGCTTTTGCCTGTTTTTCTTGAGGTACGAAACGGCGTACTTGATTTTGCCAGATAATTTGAGGGAATCCGAGAACGCCACGATAGTAAGCATCGTAACGAGGAGAAGAAATATTAAAGGGTCTTTCTCCTAATTCCCGGGAAGGTAAATTACGACGGCGTTGGTAAGGTACGATGTCATAACCAAAGTTTTCTAAGTATTCATCGGAGTTTAATAACTCATCAATGAAGCCTTTAATCCCTTTATTTACTACCACGATCGACCAAGCAATTTTTTCTCTTTCGCTGTAAGGCTCACGACCCAATACTTTTTGAATACAGTGCTGTACAAAGCGATAGTTACTATTTTTATCGTAAAAACTACTTTTAAAAGTTTCGGATAATAATAAACCACGAATAAAATCACGCACGGTAATTTGTTTATTGCGTAATTGAGATTCTAAGGCGATTTCACGATCGGATTTGAAAGCATGGAAAAAGATTTGACGATAAGCCGCTTCGATCAATACATCCATATCAGATGGACTATAAAGACTTTCAGCATTATAAACTCTGGGTTGTTCGTCTCCGCCTACTTCAAAGCCTTCTACACGAGTGTTTTGAGAATTAGGGGCGTAATTTAAAAGAGGAATAGCCAATGTTAAGACCTCCGTATCTTAAGATTATCTTAAATGTTTTTTTCTACAATCATTAGCATAATCGACAAGGGTAACTTACCTTAAGAAACGTAAAGATTTGTTACACTCACCACTTGCTCAGGCAATAATGAGTAATGAGTAATGGGTAATGAGTAATGAGTAATGAGTAATGAGTAAAAAGCAACTGGCAAAGGTGATTAATTCTTAATTCTTAATTTTTAATTCTTCATTCTTAACTGATTCTGTGTTAAAAAATTGAGAGAATCATTAAAATTATTCCCAAAATACCACAGACGATCGAACCGATTAAAAAGTATTTCTGACTTTCTCCGTAACTATGTATTAAAGCCTCGTTAGTTTTAAGGGAAATCAAGAACATTTCCTTATTGTTAGCAGGTTTAATTATCTTTAAATCTCCTGTTTCATCGCTCACTTGCCCAATAATTAAAACTTCTTGTCCAACAGGTAAAATAGACTCTGTATAACGATAACCTAAAGTTCTTCGATCGTTCCTTAAACCACGATTATTTAAGATTGTCTAATTTTATCGGTACAGTCTGTTAACCCAGATAAAAATATATAAGCAATTAATTGTAGTGATTAAAAATAATCTTTGTTAACAAATCTCAACATAAAATTCAAAAAAAGACGATCGGTCAAAGAGAAAAAGTAACTAAAATAAAAAAGTTATTCGTAAAATGGACTCATCATCCCCTATGGATTTTCTTTCTGATACTCTAGTTTTATCTAGGATGCAGTTTGCCTTTACTGCAATTTTTCATATGTTATGGCCTGTTTTGACTACAGGTATGGCAATATATTTAGTTATCGTAGAAGGCTTATGGCTAAAAACCAAAAACCCTACTTACTATTATCATGCTCGATTTTGGGCAAAACTCTATGTACTAAATTTTGGTATCGGTGTCGCATCAGGCTCACCTATGGCATTTCAATTCGGCACAAACTGGGCGCCTTTTTCTGAATCCGTAGGAGATTTTTTTGGTAGTGTCTTAGGTTTTGAAGCCACTATGGCTTTTATGTTAGAGGCTGGATTTTTAGGCATTATGTTATTCGGTTGGGAAAGAGTGCCTCCAGTTATCCACTATATTGCCACTATATTAGTAGCAGTGGGTGCAAATCTTTCTACTTTCTGGATTCTCATTGCCAATTCTTGGATGCAAACTCCCGCAGGAGGAGAATTTATCGAGGGTAAATTTATCGTTAGCAATTATTTTGGGGCGATGGCGAATCCTTTTATGATTAAGAGTGTTTCCCATATGTTTTTAGCTACCCTCGAAACCTCTCTTTTTGTGATTGGCGGTATTAGTGCATGGTATCTTATCAATAAACGTCATACCGAATTTTTCTCAAAATCCCTCAAAATTGTTTTAGTGGTTGCCATTGCCATTACTCCTTTACAAATTTTTGTCGGGCATTTAAGTGCTGAACAAGTGTACCATTATCAACCAACAAAATTGGCGGCAATGGAAGCGCAATGGGAAACTATCCCCGCAGGAGAAACAGGGGATTGGAGTTTACTGGCTTTCCCTAATGAAAAAACAGAAAGCAATAATTGGGAAATCAAGATTCCTAACGCATTAGGTTACATTTTAGAATTTAAACCTCGTTTAAGTGCGCCCGTTTTAGGCTTAAAAGAATTTGCTCCCATCGATCGACCCAAAATGGTAGGATTGATTTACTATGCTTTTCGTTTAATGAGTGGTATTGCCTTTATTTTAGTGGGAGTAGTGATAGCTTCCGTCATCCAATGGTTAAGGGGAAAACTATCTTCAGAAAATATCAGTCAACAAAAATTACTGCTTTTATCGTGGATATGGAGTGCGCCTCTAGGCTATTTAGCCGTTGAATCTGGTTGGATAGTGCGGTGTGTCGGCAGACAACCTTGGACTGTTTACGGGCAAATTCGCACAGCAGACGCTGTTTCTAACCTTCCTGCTAGTAACGTCTTAACATCCCTATCAATTTTTTTAATTATCTACACTTTACTCTTTTTCTCAGCGTTATTCTTTGGTAGCCGTATCATCAAAAAAGGACCAAATTTTGACTTACCAATCCCCGGAGAAGAATTACCAGTAACCCTAAATCCTGCACAACATATTCCCGACAGTCGCCCAGTTAATTAGGCAAGAAGTAAGGAGTAAGGAGTAAGGGGTAAGGAGTAAGGAGTAATGAGTAAGGAGTAAGGAGTAAGGAGTAATGAGTAAGGAGTAAGGAGTAATGAGTAATGAGTAATGAGGAATAACGTAGGGGTTTAATATATTAAACCCACCTCCACCAACAAATATCGTTATTTCTTTTTCCTTTCCCTCCTCTCCCCCCTCTCCCCCTCTCC
>NZ_JBLZFY010000007.1:0-87152 GCF_050753365.1 Geminocystis sp. CENA526 | reverse complement strand
GGAGGATAAGAGGTGAAGAAGGGACAGGGGGGAAGAGGGGGAAGAGGGGGAAGAGGAAGAGGAAAGGGTTAATAAGTCTTGGGTATTAGCGGTTAATGTTACTTGACTCTCAAGAATGTTAGTAAGAGTTGGTAAGGAGGGAAGGATATTATTGAGAGAAAGTTGATTAACTTGGGTGTTGATGGTTAAGTCACTTTTAGCTAAGTCAAAGTCTAGGTTAATGTTTCCTGTTTGATTAATGGATGATGATGATGTTAAAAGGAGGGGGTTTCCTCTTTGATTGTCGATAAGGAGGTTAACTTTTCCTTTGGCATCTATATTATGAAGACTAATTTCTGCTAAGTTGCCAGAAATATCGACATCTAAATTTTGTGCGAGGGTTGGTAAGTTGACATTGACGAAAGAATCATCACAAAAGGAGAAGATTTGACATAAAGGAGAAAGGAAGGGAGTCAGATTAATTTCGTTACTGCTAAGATTTACTGCATAGGTTTTCTCTTGCCAGTTTCCATTTCCATTAACAAGGATTCGGTTTTGGTTTCCTTGGTTAACTAATTGAGTATCTATTATATTGACTCTATTTTTATCAATAACTAATTTACCTTCGGTGGCAAATTCTTCTTCTACGGTAGTAATGGAGGGAAGGGAAAAAGAAATTTCTCCTTGGGGGTTGTTTAAGTTTCCTTTAATTTCTCCTTTTGCTAATATTTGCCTGATGATTAATGATAAGGGAGGGGTTTCGATCGAACCCTCTGTTGGTGATAAAATATCATAGTTACTCCAGACATCTTGGGGTAAATCGGCGGTGAATTGAAAATTAAAAGGTATCTTGCTTAACTCCAGAGGTTTACCTTCTAAACGATTTTGATTAAAGTTAGTATTAATAACTCCCCCCGCCGTGATGATACCAGAAGGAGGTTTGACGGTAACTTGTTGAATGGTAAGTTTATCTAAATTGCCACTAAATTGACTATCAATATTGCCTAACTCCAATTTATCGACAAAAGTTTTATCAACCTTTACCTTACCCTCCATTTCGGGATTATCCAGATTTCCCGTTACTAAAATATTGGCGGTTAATAAACCATCGATGGTGACAGGAGATTTAACCCCAAGACTAGGTAAAACTTTTTTGAGATTAACAGGGTTAAGACTTCCTTGTAAGTTATACCCTATAAGTTGACTAATTTCTCCTCTCAGGGAGGCATCGATTTCTCCTATTTTTACACTGGCATACTCTACATTAAGGGATTCCTCTTTGATGTCGAGAAAAACATTTGTCTGAAAATTTTGATTAAGAAGAGGAGTCGTCTCGATTTTTTCCTTGAGGTTAAATGTATCTAATTCTAATGAGTCTAGTTTGGCTATATCAACTTTTCCTTTCACATCTTGTAGATTAACCTTCCCCTCGACATCGTTAATATTAAGAGTAGAGAGAGAAGGAGTGATAATTTTTAAGTTGCCGTTAAGGATGCCTTCTTGCAAATCAAGGGGAAGCATCGGAATTAATCTCGCTACTTGGGGTAAATTCAGATAACGAATTTCTAATTTATTGTCACTGGCGGTGTCGGCTAAAAGGGTTTCTCCTTGCAAATTAATACGACTAAAACCAATACGATTTTCTAAGTTATAAGTTAAGGGTTGATTTTCGTTGTCATAGAGTAAAGTTAATCTCCCCCTGCTGTCGATTTCTACCGCTTCTGTGGTGGCATTAGGAGAAATGGCTATCTTCCCGTTACGCAATGTCAGGTTAATTTTTGCTTCTATGGGAATACTTGGTAACTTGAGAGATGAAGGAAAGGGTTTTCTCTCGTCTTGGGGAGGCAATAATGTATCTAATTGCCCATACGCTTTTATCTCATTGGCAATAACGTTAATGGGTAACTGTCTTTGGAATAATAATGACCATAAATCTAAACTAATCTTAGCAGACTCGATCGACAAAAAACTAGGGTCTTCGATCGTGGGGGGGATGTCGATATTTTCGACAATAATTTCATTAAAAAGAGAATGACTAACCTCACCGAAAGTCACCTCCCGTGACAAAATTTTTGCCAACTCTGTTTCGATACGAGAGGGAATCACCGAATTAATTAAATATCTAGTGACACCATAGCCTCCTGCTAAAATACCCGATACCGTCACTAAGGAAATAATTTGAGTTTGCGGTTTACTGAGTAAAGTTGTTAATTTTTCCTTGAAAGTTAAAGGCTGAGGATTTGGATTATTATTACCCCAATCTTCTGGTTGCTGATTAGTCATTTTTCTTTCTCACACAATTTTCTCCTCTACTTTAATATATAGCGCTCTTCTATGATTCGTGGAAAAAGGAATTAAAAATTAAGAATTAAAAACTATTCGGCTTTTCTACAGTAGTTATGATATTTTAGTAATAAATAATCGCTAAAAGTATTGATATATAATAAATTTAGAATTTTAAAAATGCAAATATTATAAATTTAGAGTTTTAATTTAACCTAACACTTGCCACCTGATACCTGACACCTTTTTTAGACATAATTTATCATACTCAAAGTAAGAGAGCCAACTATTCACTATTCACTATTCACTTTTTTAGGGTATTGTTGTTAGTAAAAATTAATTTTCAAAGACAATGGATAACCAACAAAATAATTCCCGTCATGAGCTAAGAGATTTAGTTCATTCTCAGTTACAATTACTGTTGGCACAAAATAATCTTGAAGGTGCTAAGGCTTTATTAATTCCCGTGCAACCTGTGGATATTGCTGAAGCTATCGAAGATTTACCTGAATCCGAACAGGCGATCGCATTTAGATTACTAGGGAAAGACAAGGCGATCGAAGTGTATGAATATTTAGAAATTCCCATACAACAAGCATTGATTGAAGACTTTAAACGACAGGAAGTCTTGGATATTGTGGGAAATATGTCTCCTGATGAGAGGGTAAAATTATTTGATGAGTTACCAGCCCAAGTAGTTAGTCGTATTTTAGAACAATTAAGCCCCGAAGAAAGACAGGCAACGAATTTATTATTAGGTTACGAAGAAGACACCGCCGGGCGCATTATGACTCCCGAATATGTGGCGTTTAGGAGTCACTTAACCATCAGCGAAGTTTTAAGTCAATTAAGGGCAAAAGCAAAGGTATCGGAGTTAATTTATTATATCTATGTCCTCGATAATTTTCGTCATCTCATCGGGGTTGTATCACTACGAGATTTAGTCATTAATCCCAAAGAAAGCACTTTAGAGCAGATTATGACTAAGGATATTATTTATGTTAAAACTGATCTTGATCAAGAAGAAGTTGCTCGAATTATTCAACGTTACGATTTTCTGGCTATTCCTGTAGTCGATCGAGAACAAAGATTAGTTGGTGTTGTCACCGTTGACGATGTAATTGATATTATACAAGAAGAAGCAACAGAAGACATATACGCCTTGAGTGGTTTATCGGCGGATGGAGATAATTATTTTCAGATGAATCTTTTTGCGGTGGCTAAAAAAAGAGTTACATGGTTATTAGTCTTATTAGTTACAAACAGTTTGACGGGTACAATTATCGGCGCACAGGAAGATATTTTAGCTCAAGTGACGGTGTTAGCCGCCTTTATTCCCCTGTTAATTGATAGTGGTGGGAATATTGGTACTCAATCATCTACTGTAGTAATTAGGGGTATCAGCACCGATGAAGTGAGGGATTTAGGAGTCATAAACGTTATTTATCGAGAAGGGGTGGCAGGATTAATTTTAGGGGTTGTATTAGGAGTTATCACCATGATTTGGGCTTACTTATTACCCCAAACTGACAATGATATAAATATCTCTTTCACTGTAGGAGTAAGTTTGATCGCTATTTCCTTTTTAGCTTCGATCGCAGGTTCTGCTCTACCCTTTTTATTCAAACGTTTGGGACTCGATCCTGCCTTAATGTCTGGTCCCTTTATTACAACCGCAGTGGACGTTTTAGGGGTGTTAATTTATTTTAACGTTGCCCGTGTCATGTTAGGATTTTAAACTATTTTTACTTATACTGTTATAAACTATTATGTCATCATTAAAGATAAAATCAGGCGATCGAGTTAGAGTAATAGAATTACCCCCTTATGTTAAAACCGCCGATCCTATGCCCATGTTACGCCCTGCTAAAGTTATTAGCTTAGGAGAAGAAGGCATAGTCTTAAATACACGCCCTGCTGGTTATTGGGCAATTCGTTTTACTCAAGGTGCTTTTTTACTAGAAAGTAAATATTTTGAAGTAATAGAGTCAGCCGAATAAATCAGAAAATCATTACCTATTACCGATTACCTATTACCTATTACCTATTAATATGCCCCGTTATCTTTAGGGAAAAGCACAACACCAATAGTTTTGAGTATAATCCATATATCCAAAAACCAGTTATGATGATTAACGTAATAAACATCAATTAAAACGCGCTGAGGGTAAGGAATATCATTTCTGCCTGATACCTGCCATAATCCCGTTAACCCCGGTTTGATAGTTAAAACTTTATCTATTTTCCCACCGTATTTATGTAATTCTTCGGGGACAAGAGGACGAGGACCTACTACACTCATATCCCCTTTGAGAACATTAAAAAACTGCGGAAATTCATCTAAACTGGTGATGCGCAAAAAATGTCCAATCAATGTAATACGAGGATCATTTTTTAGTTTGAAAGTTTCTTCAAATTCCTGACGTTTTTCAGGACATCGAGCTAACATATCTTCCAATACTCGATCGGCATTAACTACCATTGTCCTAAATTTAAAACACTTAAAATGCTTAAAGTTTTTACCAACCCTTTCTTGGGCATAAAAAACCGGTCCGGGAGAACTAATAGCGATTAAGATTGCTAAAATTAAGTATAAGGGGGAAAAAACCACCAATACAGAAGCGGAAAATACAATATCAAAGGTACGCTTTAAGAAAGCCTTTGTAAGCCTAATTTTTTGTTCTTTGCTAGGCACACGAGATATATTTACTAAACCTCGTCTTGCCAAACTTTGAATTACCTTTGCCGATACAAGTTGGCTATTTGCTGTCATTTTACTCCTTCACACCATGGATAAATCGTAATCTTGATATTGCTATAATTCAAGATACTTCATTTTTTTTATTATTGTCTAGTATTTTAAATCCTTTTTGAAAATATTAACCAAGTATATTTAACAATCCCTATTTAGACGGTAAAAAAACATTAAAGCCGAGGTAGGAAATAGGGAATTGAGAATTGTGAATTATAAAACCGATAATAAAGCGTCACCCATAGCCTGACAACCGACTCCTTTACATCCTTCTGACATAATATCTCCCGTACGATAGCCTAAATCTAAGACTTTTAACACCGCTTTCTCGATTTTATCCCCAGGGGTTGGTTCATTTAATCCATAACGCAACATCATAGCGGTACTTAATACTTGGGCTAATGGATTGGCTTTGTCTTCTCCTGCAATATCAGGGGCTGAACCGTGTACAGGCTCGAATAATCCGGGGTTTTGACTGCCTAAACTTGCAGAAGGTAACATTCCAATACTACCCGTTAACATAGCCGCCGCATCGGAGAGAATATCACCGAATAAGTTACCAGTTACGATCGTATCAAATTGTTTGGGATTACGCACTAACTGCATCGCCGCATTGTCAACGTACATATGAGTTAATTCTACATCGGGATATTCTTCAGATATTTTGATGACTCGATCGCGCCATAATTGAGATACATCTAAAACGTTAGCTTTGTCCACTGAGCATAATCTTTTTTGGCGTTTTTGTGCTGTTTCAAAAGCTACCCTTGCAATTCGATCGATCTCTGACTCAGTGTAAGCCATTGTATTTACTCCTCGTTTTTCCCCTGTTTCGGTGGTGAAAATACCTTTCGGTTTTCCGAAGTAGATACCCCCCGTTAACTCTCTTACTACCATAATGTCCACCCCTTCCACCACTTCTTTTTTCAAACTGGAAGCATCGATTAATTGAGGTAAAATTGTTGCAGGGCGTAAATTTGCGAATAAGCCTAAAGCGGAGCGAATCCCTAATAATCCTGTTTCTGGGCGTATCTCACGGGGTAAATTATCCCATTTATAGCCCCCGATGGCGGCTAACAATACCGCATCACTGGCTTTACATTTATCGATGGTTTCTTGGGGTAATGGAGTCCCTGTAGCATCGATCGCACTTCCCCCAATCAACGCTTCTTGAAATTCAAACTCTATATCGCACTGTTGAGCAACGGCTTTTAACACCTTGACGCTTACAGCCATAATTTCAGGTCCAATACCATCACCGGGTAATAATGTTATAGAATATTTTTTGGTCATTATTTTTAATAATTTCTTTTATATTTCTCTCGCAAAGACGCAAAGTCACAAAGTGTCTTTATGATTATTTTTTATCTGAGTTCAAGTATTTTTTTACATAAAAAATGGTGGGCATTGCCCACCCTACTCTATTGTTCATGCTCGATCGTTAATTGTCAATAGTTCGACAAGCAACGCATTGAGTTAACCTTTGTTTTAACGACTCAGAAGGCAATTTTTCAATAATTTCTCCTGCAAAAGCATCGATTAAAAGATGTCTAGCATCGTATTCATTTAAGCCACGACTACGCAAATAAAATATCTCATCGGCTTCTAATTGGCTAACCGTTGCACCATGCGCACATTTCACATTATCCGCCGTGATTTGTAATTCGGGTTTGGTGTTAATTCTAGCCTTGTTGGATAGCAATAAATTGCGGTTAAGTTGGGAAGCGTTGGTTAATTGTGCTAATTTGGGTACATAAATTTTGCCATTAAATACACCTCGTCCACTATCATCAATGATATATTTATGGAGTTGATTAACTGTGCCGTGAGGTTTAGTTAAGTTAACTTGAGAATGAGTATCTCCCATTTGTTTACCCTGCAACATGGTTAAGCCATTAAGAGAAGTTTCCGTTTGCTCTCCTTCTTGATTAATATGGAGGTTATGACGATATAATTTGCCTCCTAAACTAACTTCATTGATGGTATAACGACTATTTTGAGCTTGGCTAACAATGGTATTAGCAATATGAAAACAATCTCCTGATTCCCTTTGAATACGAGTATGATTAATTTGAGCGTTATCTTTTAAGGTAATTTCGGTAACGGTATTAGTAAAATAATATTGTTGTTTCGCAGAATCCGAACATCCCGAAGCCACAGCCCCATAATATTCGATAAAATTAACACTAGAATTAGCCTCTCCCACTACTAAAATACGAGGTTGAGTTAAAGTTGATAGGTTATCTCTGGCGGTTAAGTGTAATAAGTGAATGGGGGTTTCAATCTCGCTATTTTTGGCAACCCAGATAACAAAACCATCGCTGATTCCAGAGGTATTTAAGGCAGTAAAAACTTCATTTTCGTCATTATTTTTGCCTAAATAACTACTAATTTTATTAACTTTATCTTGGGGTAAATTTGCTAGGTTGCCGACATAGACAGTATCAGGTAAAGCAGTAATATCTGACAACTTGGGGGCATAATAACCGTTAACAAAGACGAGACGAGAGGAGGAGGCTTCTTTTAAGGCAAATCCCTCTAAGATTATGTCGTTTAATTCTTTTGGGGTGGATGAGTGCCAATCCTGTTGAATTAAGTCGGATAAGTCGGTAAAACGCCAGTTTTCATCTTTATCGGTGGGAAGATTTAATTGCACTACTTCATTAGCAGATTTTTGACGAATTTTCTCCAGATAAATACCTAATTCATTGGTGATATTAAGGGGTTGATTTTCACTTAGTTGTAATAACCCTCCTAGATAAGCGTCTTTTGTCATTTTAAATGTGTCTGGTGTTAATATTGCGATCGAGTTTTCCATAATTAATAATTGTAGATGTTAGGATATTGGAGATTTAATCAATACACATCGGGAATAAAAGATTTTTCGTTGTTTTGTAGTAAGGGCTTCAGCCCTTGTTGTTTCAATGATTGGAGATTTAATCAATAGCCCACCGTGTAATGAATTACACGGCTAATAGCAAAAGTCGGCTAAAGCGACTAAATTTTTTAGAAATTACGCATTTGTAGCAAAAATTAAAGGATTGAGATTCCTTCGCTACTCTCGGAATGACAGAATATCTTTAGAGATGCGTAAGTCTTAATTCTTAATTCTTCATTCTTCATTCTTCATTCTTCATTCTTAATTCTTCATTAAACTGGTGCTAATTCTTCTTCTTCAAGAAAGTCGTAACCTTTTGCCTCTAATTCAAGGGCGAGGTTTTTATCTCCACTCATGACGATTTTTCCTTGATACATCACATGAACAAAATCTGGGGTAATGTAATCTAATAATCTCTGATAGTGGGTAATTAATAAAAAGGCATTGTCAGAATTTCTCAGTTGATTTACCCCTTCAGAAACGATGCGCAGTGCGTCAATGTCTAATCCTGAGTCGATTTCGTCTAAAATCCCTAAAGTTGGCTCTAATAATGCCATTTGCAGTATCTCATTGCGTTTTTTCTCCCCTCCCGAAAAGCCTTCGTTTAAACTTCTAGCTAAAAAAGCAGAGTTCATTTTTACTACTTCTAATTTTTGCTCTACTAAGTCTTCAAAGTCGAATGCGTCCAATTCTTCTAAGCCTAAGTGTTTGCAACGGGCGTTATAGGCAACTCTCAAAAAGTCGAGGTTACTTACTCCGGGAATTTCTAGGGGATATTGGAATGCTAAAAATATACCTGCTAATGCCCTTTCTTCAGGCTCTTTTTCTAGTAAGTTTTCCCCTTGATAAATGATTTCTCCTCCCGTGACTTCATACTCTGGATGCCCTGTTAATACTTTAGAAAAGGTGCTTTTTCCTGAGCCGTTACGCCCCATGATAGCGTGTACTTCACCTGCTTTTATTTCTAAATTCACCCCTTTTAAAATGGGTGTGCCATCCACACTAGCTGTTAAGTTACGAACTGATAATATTGGTTGATTCATATTTATATTAGTTATTTTATTTAAGGTTCGATCGCACAGCGCCACTTTTAGTGATCGATTTAAGTACAAAGGTTCGATCGATTTTACTGTATCATTATATTTTCTGTCGATCTATTCTACTGGACTTTAGCAACAATTTTGTTGTTTAACTAAAAAAAATTAGGGCTTTCTTACTTTGAGTATGATAAATTGTGTTAAAAAAACTGTCTGGTATCAGGTATTAGGTGATAATATAAGATAAAATTTATAACCCATATTCCGCATATTTTAATAGAATATAAAAATCAATACACAAAAACATCTATAAACTATATTTACTTAAGGTTATTTTAGAATTGGTTTGAGGAACAAAGTTTATGTCTTTACTGGAAAAACTAAAAGAAAAACGCCAAGAAATTTTGGATTTAGCTGATAAACATGGGGCTTTTAATGTGCGAGTTTTTGGTTCGGTAGTGAGGGGAGAAGATACCCTAGATAGTGATATTGATTTTTTGATTGATTATGATTCAACCAAGACTAGCCCTTGGTTTCCGGGAGGTTTATTAATGGATTTACAGGAACTTTTAGGGCGTAGGGTGGATGTTTTAACGGAAGATGGTATTAGTGTCTTGATAAGAGAGCAAATTTTGACGGAGGCTCAACCTTTAATGTTAATTAGATAAAGATTATGAAAATTTTAGTAACAGATTTTGATGGTGTTATTTGTGATGGTTTAAAGGAATATTTTTACAGCAGTAAATTAGTTTATCAATCAATTTGGCATGACAGTTCATCGATCGAGCTTGATAGTTTACAATCTCAGTTTAATATATTACGTCCTGTGGTAGAAACTGGATGGGAAATGCCTTTATTATTGAGAGTTTTAACTTGGGGTGAAACTCCTGAAAATATTTTAAAAAATTGGCATAATATCAAAGAAAAAGCTGTAAAATTGCTTGATTTAGAAGGAATTAACATAACTACTCTTAGTAAAAAATTAGATGAAGTTAGAGAAAAACAAATTAGAGATGATATTAATAAATGGTTATCTTTACAAAGTTTATATAATGGAGTAAAAGCTAAAATTAAACAACTTATTAATCAGCAAATAAAAATTTATATAATTACGACTAAAGAAGGCAAATTTGCGAGACAGTTATTAGAAAAAGAAGGCATTTATTTAGCAGAAAATACTATTTTTGGCAAAGAAGTTAAACGCCCTAAATATGAAACTTTAAGATTAATCATTGAAAAAGAAAAAGTGGAAGCGGGGGAAGTGTGTTTTATTGAAGATAGATTGGAGGCTTTAGAATTAGTCAATCAGCAGTCAGATTTACAACAGGTAAAACTATTTTTCGCCCTTTGGGGTTATAATACTGAAGAAAGTAAACAGAAAGCACAAAAAAATCCGAACATTAATTTGCTTTCGTTAGTCAATTTTACTAGCAATGATGTATTCTAATGTTGAATGAGATTTACTAGCAAGTCAGGAAATGAGTTATACCACAGACGAATTAATTAAATTTTTAGAGTTAGAATTAAGGGCAACTTGGGGAGGAAAGAGAATTATCTTTAATGCGGAAGAAAAGCTAGATAATCCTGTGGTAGCCAAGGCGATGGATTTAGAAAAAATGAGTCGGGTTTTTGTCTTCCGTGATTTTCGTCAACAAATCCATGAATATCAACGACAAAATAAGGTTTCTGGAGTAATTTGGCGCAAGGTTAATTTTCAAGGCAAGTCTTTTAGTTGCCCTGAAGTTTATAATCAATTAATCGCTATTGAGGGGGATAAGGAAATTCTGATGAATGCTAAGGCTTCTGTGTTAGATTTTTGGCGTGATGCTACCGAAGGGATGAAGTTTTATCTTAGTATCGATCGAACCTCCCCTATATCACAAGAATATTTAGAACAATTATATCAAAAAGCGGAATGGGCAGAGTTAGATGGTGGAACAGATGAGATATATTTAGGTTTATGTTGGGGTAATCCGAAAGAATATATTTATCAATGGGCAAATCCTGAATCTGGTTGCCATCGCATTATCGCTACTTATAATCAACCCAGTGAAATCAACATTTAGAATTAATAATTAAGAATTAAGAATGAAGAATTGAGAATTAAGAATGAAGAATTGAGAATTAATAACTTTTGCCAGTTGCTTTTTACTCATTACTCATTACTCGTTACTTATTACTTATTACTCAATCTAATTAATTGTGAAATTGAAACATAAACCTAGTCAAAAATCATCTAATTCTAAACATAAAAAAAAGCCTTTTTCTCCTTTATATCAAGGTTTTATTTGGGGAGGATGTTTTACTATTACCGCCGCCGTTTCTAGTTTTTTAGGGATAACAGTGGGCTTAAAAACTCCCATTGATTTTAACCCTTTTATCAATAAAATAGAAGCTATTAAAAAATTTGGGATAAATGCTTTTTTTACTCAACAATTAGACAATCCTGTTAATATTTTAGTGATGGGAGTAGATGGTTTAACAGAGGAGAATGATTATTCTCCTAGTCGTTTTTCAGGGCGTAGTGATACGATGCTATTGGTACGTTTTCAGCCTGATGATAATTCTTTAAGAGTTTTATCAATTCCGAGGGATAGTCGAGTGAGATTCCCTAATGGACGTTATGATAAAATTAATGGTGCGAATGCTATAGGGGGAGTAGATTTTGCGAAGGAGGTTATTCAAGAAAATTTTGAGGGTATCACTATCGATAAGCATATTCGAGTTACTACTAATGCTTTTCGAGATTTAGTAGATTTAATCGGCGGTGTTGAGGTTTATGTACCGATGGATATGAAATATACTGATAAAACTCAAGGCTTGTATATTGATTTAAAGGAAGGAAAACAAGTCTTAAATGGTGATGAAGCCGAGCAATTTTCCCGTTTTCGTAATGATAATTTAGGGGATATTGGCAGGGTACAAAGACAACAAATGTTACTCAAAGCGTTACAGAAAAAGTTACAATCTCCTCAAGGTTTATTTAAAATTCCTCAAGCCATAAAATTACTGGAGGAAGAAATCGACACGGATTTGACTACGGCTGAAATCTTCAATTTGGCGGCTTTTGGGTTAAGTATTGACAAGCAAGATGTGCGTATGGTAATGTTACCCGGAAGACCTAGTTCTCCTCAAGAATATCGTCTTAGCTATTGGTTGATTTCTGAAGATGAGAAAAGTAGGGTAATTCAAGATTTTCTCAATGCTGATTCTCGTTCTGATTATAGTCGATCGAGCCAACGACTGCGTATAAGTATTCAAAACACAACTTCTAATCGACAATTAGCCCGAAAAGTGGCTTTATATCTGGAAGAAAACGGCTATGAAAATGTTTACTTATCTCGCAATTCTTCCTATGGTATCCCTGTTACTCAAATTATCGTGCAAAAAGGAGATACTCGATCGGCGCAAAGGATAAAACGCATTCTCAATTTTGGGGAATTAGAATCCTCCTCCATCGGGGAAATAGACTCTGATATTACTATTAGAATCGGGGATGATGCGGAAAAGTTGCTTCTTGATGATAGTTTTGCAAAATAGAAACAATGGAGAATTAAGAATTAAGAATTAAGAATTAAGACTAGAAGACGAGGAGACTTTTTCAACCACTCCTATCTATTGGTATTTCCAGTGCGTTACAAAAGCTGTTGAGACGATCGAGCAAAGCATTATAGTAAGGGTAAGCATCCTCTCGATTGTCTCGAAGATAGGTATATAAAGTTAACTCAGGCTCGGATGCTAGGTTACTTTTAGGAATATCTAAACCTGCTTCGGTTAAACGTGTTGCAGCGATCGCCACTAGCAATGCTCCAATAGTATTAGACTTTCCCCTATTAATATCCCTCAGTCCGGGTAAGATGACTTCTGCTCCGGGTAACTCATTAAGATTCATTATCTCTCCTCTTTAGCTTTATTTTCAAAACGTTTAATGAAGTTCTCTACTCGACTTCTGAATACATCAGGGTTAAGAGAAGGAAATCGGATTAATTCAGGTGCGATCGCTTCAAAGCAATCTCTTAATTCACTCAAAGAGAATAATTTATTTTTGTACATGGCTTCAACATCATTAAAATCTCGATCGAATCCCCTAGATAATTTAGAAAGAGCTTGGGCAGTAAAATCATAATGATAGAATGAGATTTGACCTCGTTTAGCAATAAATATGCTTCTCTCACGCCATTTTGGAACTGGTGGCAAAAAATCTTGTGGAGATGCCAGTTCGATATTGATGTCCAATTCTTGTTTGAGTTTAGCAATGGCTTGAAAAATACCCGAAGGTTCAGGGTCTAAACGAAGATCAACATCAACAGTAGAATCGCGCCACCCAATGAGTAAAGCACTAGCACCGCCTGTAAAGTAGATATTACCCTTTCCCTGAGCTTCTTGACCTAAGACTTGCATCAGCTTTTCTAACTTCTGAAAATCAACGTTTGAACGCATATTTTTGCGGTAATTATCTGCCTTAAGTTAGGAATTTGGTTTTATTATAATTGTTTAAATATTATACAAATGAAATTCCCTTTTTTCCCATCTTCAACAAGATATTTTTTCAAGAATCCCCATTTAAGAAAACAATAACAGGGCATGGTGGTTGATTTTGCAACGAACTTTTATTTTCAAAGAAACTCCATCGCCAAGGGGCTTTTTTTGCCGATGACATCCATAATAATTTTTTTGCCCTCGTCATGGCTACATATAATAAACGATATTCTTCGGCTTTTTTTTGATAGGTGTTTTCGATAAAAGCCTCATCTATAGAAATTTGTCGATAGTCTGATTCATTATGATAGTGAATTGCAAATCTTAGGCTCGATCGAACTACTTCGGGTAAACTATAATTACCATTACTAATAAAGTCATTCTTTTTATCAATATAAGTGCCATTACCGGGGATAATATTTTCGTGTAAAAAAGGAATAAAAACATAATCCCATTCTAAACCTTTAGCTTTGTGCATGGTAATAATAGTAACTTGCCCTTCTTGTTGATAAGTTTTTTCGTCTTCTATTTCTAAACTCTTAAATTTCTCACTATTGAGGATTTCTTGCAAAACATTAATTATTGATTTTAGAGAAATATTAGTTTTAATATCTTGTTTAATTCTTTCGCTTAATTTTTGTAAAGTAGCCAATTCAACTTGCTCATATTTTAAAGTTACAGAAATAAAAGGAATTAATTGATAAGGAGACAACTGCAAACGACTGTTTAACAGTTTAATACACTCATTTTTTAGTTTGATTGTCTTTTCATCTTGGGGGGAATCGAGCATAGTAGGATATAAAAATTTTTCGGGATAAATACTTAAAGTCTTTATATCTTCGATGGGAATATTTAGCCTTTCCGTGATAATTTTTAAGGTTTTTGTTAAATATTGGGAAGAATGAGGGCAGTCTAAAAACTGTAAAATAGATAAAACTTCTAGTAAAACTTTATTATAAATATCCGTATCATTGATTAATTTTACTTTCAGATTATGAGTTTTTTCTAAATCTTTTAACTCAGTATATAAAAAATTTCCCTGTTTATTTTCTCTGACTAAAATTGCAAAACTACCTTGTTTTTTGTCTTCTTTTTCTATTGATAAATTAATAATTTTTTCTCTGAGTAATTTCACTGTGTCAAATACATTTTCAGGAATTTCTATTTCAAGCCCTTTTCCTTCGGGTTGTGGATTAATATTGATTTGATTATCGGTATTTTCTACGGGTTTTATAAATTGATTTTCAAAGGGAATTAATGACTCTATATCTTTAATATTTTTCTGAGTTAATTCTTCTTCAATTTTTTGATTAACAAATCCTAATGTTTGATTCGCTGTATCGATGACAATTTGACAACTTCTTCCTGCTTGATTCATGGTATAAAACCGATTATTTTCTTGACATTGACGACAAAAATCTCGAAAATATTTAGGGTCAGCAGATGTAAAGGTAGAGTTTATGGCTTGATTAGAGTCTCCTACCCTGACAAAATTTACTTGATGACTATGGGTATCAGTGGCTAAGATTTTTAATAGTTTTTCCTGTAATGGGCTAGAATCTTGAGCTTCATCTTCAAACACGGCAAATACTTCCTGTTGCAATGTTTCTCTAGCTCGATCGAACTTAAGCACCCTCAAAGCTGATAAAATCAGATCATCATAATCGATACGTTGTTTTTTGATCATCAATGCTTGATATTCTTCATATAATCCCTTCGCTATCGTCATCAAAGGATAAGGATTATGGGGATTATCAGGTAAGGAAAAAGAATCATTCAAGGTTAAATCTGAACTTTTAATCAGAGAAATGGCATTAGAAGCAACTTTTGGCAGTATCTCATTTACTAATATCGACTCCCGATATAACAATTCTCTTTCCTCGTCATTGTCATTGATTTTTTTCACCCCTTGTAATAACACTTGGTAAAGTGAGGGATTATGTTTCACCCATTGATTTACCGTCTCAAAAATGAGGGGGTGAGTATAATTTTTTATATCTGTGAGGGTATTGTTTTCCATCGCTAATTGAGACAATTGGGGAAAACGATTCGCAATACTTACCGCTAAACTGTGGATAGTTTGCACGGTAAAACCAGTGGGAGATAGTTGTAAATCTTTGATTAAGATTTCGTTGATTTTTTTTTCAATACTGAGGGATGCCGATCGAGTATAAGTTACAATAAGTAACTGTCGATTAGTCAAATGAAGTTTATTTCGGGCGATAGTAATAGCGGCGGCTGTGGCTAAACCGTGAGATTTTCCTGCCCCCGGCACGGCTGAAACTGCCATTTTACCGCCTTTCCACAGTGCTAGTTGTTTTTGCCCTTGTCTTAAATTAGCAACTAAAGACTCTATTTTAGCTTCTAAATTTCGATCGATCTTATCATCTATCATAATTTTACCGACATTTTGTTAAAGTAAATTTGTAGGTTGATTAGCGACAGCATAACCCAAAAATTAGGGAAATGCAAGAAAATAAAGTACCAGTTAACCTGTATATATTATTGTCCACATCCAATGCCAGTAGTGTTGGAGATGGATGCCACAATTCTCGGGACTCATCTAATTCTTCCTGTGATGGCTTAATTCCTGTTTCATAGGTTTTTTCTAATATTTTTACGATGGGCTTTATTCCTTTCCATATCATATTTTTTGCCCATTCTAAAGTTTTTTCCACCGAGTCCAATATTGTTCCATTCCAGAAGTTTTCTAAACAAGCCCAACATCGTTCTATTGTGTTATAAGCTAAAACGCACTTGTATAGTCTATAATCATAATAACACAAATAAATTTGTTAATCTTAACCATGCCTATTAAAAATTTCTTGTCACCTGAAGAAAAACATTATTTACAAAATGTTTTGAAAAAAGAAGATAGAGCTGAAGTCAGAGAACGAATTTGGCTCTCCTACTTTAAGTATGATAAATTATGTCTAAAAAAAGGTGTCAGGTATCAGGTATTAGGTATTAGGTTAAATTCAAACTGTTAATTTATAACAATTGGATTTTTAAAATAATCAAAGCTATACATAATAAAGTTTATATTAATTATTTTCTATTAATTTTGCATAACTACTGTAGAAGAGCCATACAATTTTACCTCGACTTTGAAAAAATCCTGCTATTTAACCTGTACTAACTCCTCACCCTGAAATGACTGAAATTTGTTATAAAAGAAAGTAGTCAATTGAAATATTATCACCAATGCACAGTTATTCTTCTAAGATCAGTCTTCGTAAATTAATTAAGTCAACCAAATCAACTAAAATGCTCAGTTTCATGGCTGGTAGTTTAGTCTTGTTGCAAAGTTTGTTTGTTGGTAATACGGCTTTGGCACAACAAAAAAAACAAGCCTTTGATTATTCAGATTTATTGAGAAGCATTGAAGCGGGAGAAGTACGCAAAATCACGATCGATCCTAGTACGAATATTGCTGATGTATATTTAGAAGGGACAAAAGATAATGAATCTCAGCAAGTTAAATTATTTAATCAAAATCCCGAATTAATCGCCAAAATTAGAGCTAATAATATCGATTTTTCCGTACAATCTTTAGGAGCAAGTAGTGCTTCTGTGATTAACTTAATGCAGGTTGGGGTCTTATTTTTATTGATTTTAGGCTTATTTATCTTAATCAAACGTTCAGCTAGTAGTGCGGCTGGAGCGATGAATTTTGGCAAGTCTCGCGCTCGATTTCAAATGGAAGCGGCTACGGGGGTTGAATTTAAAGATGTGGCAGGTATCGAAGAAGCAAAAGAGGAATTAGGGGAAGTGGTAACTTTTCTCAAAACTCCTGATAAATTTACCGCCGTTGGGGCAAAAATTCCTAGGGGTGTTTTGTTAATTGGACCTCCTGGTACGGGTAAAACCCTTTTGGCTAAGGCGATTGCAGGAGAAGCACAAGTCCCTTTCTTTAGTATTTCTGGTTCAGAGTTTGTCGAGATGTTTGTGGGAGTTGGTGCGTCAAGGGTACGAGATTTATTCCGTAAGGCGAAGGAAAATGCTCCCTGTCTGATTTTTATCGATGAAATTGATGCTGTGGGAAGACAAAGAGGTGCAGGGATTGGCGGTGGTAACGATGAGAGGGAGCAAACTTTAAACCAATTACTCACGGAAATGGATGGTTTTGAGGGTAATACGGGCATTATCGTCATAGCGGCAACTAATCGCCCTGATGTGTTGGATAGTGCGTTACTTCGCCCGGGTAGGTTCGATCGACAAGTTATGGTGGATTATCCTGATATGAATGGGCGTTTAGGAATTTTAGAAGTACACAGTGCCAACAAAAAAGTTGCTCCCGAAGTCTCCTTACACACCATTGCCCAACGCACCCCCGGTTTTAGCGGTGCAGATTTAGCTAACCTCTTGAATGAGGCGGCAATTTTAACGGTACGCAAAAGAAAAGAAGCTATTACTATGAATGAAATCGATGAGGCGATCGATCGAGTCATTGCGGGGATGGAAGGCACACCGTTAGTAGATGGTAAGGCAAAAAGATTAATTGCTTACCACGAAGTTGGTCACGCTATTGTAGGTACACTAACCAAAGGACATGATCCCGTAGAAAAAGTTACCTTAATCCCCAGAGGTCAAGCCAGAGGCTTAACGTGGTTCACTCCTGATGAAGAACAGGGCTTAATTTCTCGCACTCAACTTTTTGCTCGTATTACAGGATTGTTAGGAGGGAGAGCTGCCGAAGATGTCATTTTTGGCGATGGAGAAATAACTACAGGGGCTGGAAATGATATTGAAAGAGTGACTTCTTTAAGTCGTCAAATGGTTACAAAATTTGGAATGTCGAATTTAGGACTCCTTGCTTTAGAAGACGATAATCAACCTATTTTCTTAGGAAATGATACCGTTAATCGCTCTGATTATTCTCAAGAAATAGCCGAAAAAATTGATCAACAAATTCGCTCGATCGTGTTTCAGTGTTATGAAAATGCTAAACAAATTATCACAGAAAATCGCCCTGTAATTGATAAATTAGTGGATTTATTAATTGAAAAAGAAACCATAGAAGGAGATTTATTTCGTGAAATAGTCGAAAAATCAAACTCTAAACCCTTAGAAATGGCAAAGTTATCAAACTAAGTTTTTGTTTAAACTAAACGAGAAAAAAGATGACCTTAACTATTGAAGATATTGATAAAATACAGCAACAAAATCCTGATTTAAAATATGAATTAAGAGAAGGAGAAATTATTATTATGAGTCCTTCAGACTTTTTTTCAGAAGAAGTTGGTACAAATTTTAGTAGTAAATTAAGAAATTGGGTAAACTCCCGAAAACTAGGTAGAGTAACAGGTTCATCCGCAGGTTTTATTATGCCCAATGGAGATTTATTAGCCCCTGATGTGGCTTTTGTTAAGGCAGAAAAATTGAAAATAAGTCCTCGTAGTTATGCTCAAGTTGTACCTGATTTAGTGGTAGAAATCAAGTCTGCTTCTGACAGAATTAATAAACTGGAAACTAAATTAAAAAACTTCCTAAATTTTGGGGTAACAGTAGCTATTTTAATTGATCCTGATGAACATATTGTCAAAATTTTTCGTTCTAATAGGGAAGTAGAAATCTTGACGGATGAAGATGTTTTAATGATTTCAGACTTGTTTCCTCAATGGCAATTAAAAATAGTTGATTTGTGGCCAGAAATTTTTTAGTTTTTATGATAGGCGATGAGGTATCTAAGTTTACTGATAGAGATGAAAAATAGGAAAGAATTTTAGTTATATTAATGCTTGTAAAAGAGCTTGAAATTTAAGTTTAATTTCGATTAATTCTTGTTCAGGTTTTGAGCCTTCTACAATACCAGCCCCAGCAAATAAACGGGCATGATTATCTTTAATTAAAGCCGATCGAATCCCCACCACAAATTGACAATTTCCTTTCATATCTAACCAGCCAATAGGTGCAGAATATAAGGCTCGATCGAACTGTTCAGATGCTTGAATTTCTTGACAAGCAATGTTAATGGGATCACCTGCTACAGCAGGAGTTGGATGTAATTTTTGTACAATTTCTAAAGGTTTTAAATCAGTATTTATTTGAGCATTAATGGGAGTCCATAAATGTTGAATGTTAGATAATTTTAATAACTGTAAAGATGATTTTTTTGGATTTAATCCGATAGTAGATAATTGATTAAAAATAAAATCACTCACTATTTGATGTTCCCTTTTTTCCTTCTCACTATTTAATAATTTATTGCCGATATTATTATCTTCCTCCTCATTTTTTCCCCTTGGTGCTGAACCTGCTAAAGCATCACTAATGATATGATTATTTTTGATAGAAAGTAATCTTTCTGGACTTGCACCGATAAAATACTCTTGATTTTCATTACCAATAGCAAACACATAACAATCAGGATAATTTTTTCTCAAATTATTCAAAGATTTAATGATATTAAAATTATTATTTGTTTTTACTTCTAAACCATGAGCAACAACTATTTTTGTTAATTTTTGAGCTTTAATTGCCTCTAATCCTTGATTAACTTTATCGATAAATGGTTGATATTGTTCTTGATTTAAACTATAATTTAATTGATTTTCTTCTTGAGTAAAATTATGATAATTTAAACTAACTTTTTCACTAAAATTGTCATTTATATATTGTTTTATTAATTTAATATTTTCTTTGTTATATGTATTGATAGTTAAGGTATAAATATCTTCTTTTTTTACTAATTGAATGCAAGGCAAAAATATTGTAGCGAGAGGAAAACTATTTGCTGAGAGATTTCGATCGAGAAAAAAACTGAAGTAAGAAAAAAAATAGGCATTATTATTCTGTAATTTTTTAAGGGTTTTCTCCATAAATTTTTGGCATAAAGAAAATCTATTATCCTGATGCTGACTGTGAGAAATAGTAAAACTTTCCAATGCTCCAATAGCCACGATCGAATCCTGTGTAGTTTGATTTTCCCAATAAAAAGAAAGTTGTTTTTCTTCCCTCATAACTGAGAAAAAAATAAGACTATCAAGAGGATTAATATTAAAAGAAAGAGAAATAATATCATGAGTTTGATGGTTATTAACGCTATTTTGAGACGATAAAAAAATTAACTTTTTTAAAATATTAGGATAATCTAAAAAATTAAATTGAGGGGGAATTACGGGCATAAATAATAGTTAATAGTTAATAGTTAATAGTGAAGAAGAGAAAGTTGGGTATTAGGGTGTTAGGGTATTGGGGAGTAATTGTTGCCTGTTGCATGAGTGCCTTTTTTAATTATTAATTCTTAATTCTTAATTGTTAATTTTGTGATCATTACAAGAGAATCATTTGCCATAATTGACAATCAGCAATCAAACATAGACAATGAGGAACGAACAACTATCCATTATTTATTATTCATTATCTATTATTCATTATCAATTCCCTAAACCCTATCATACCGAATTAAAGATTATGACTATAAGTGAACAGACAAAACCTTCCAATCTGAATACCCCTCCTACAAAAAAACAACTATGGTTTGCGGCTATTAAACCGCCGATGTACACTGTAGCCATTATCCCGATTAGTTTTGGTACAGCTTTAGCTTATGCAGAAACGGGAATCTTTCATCTTAATATTTTTCTTACCTTCCTATTATCAGCAATCTTTATTATTGCATGGTTAAATCTCAGTAATGATGTTTTTGACTCTGATACGGGAATAGACGTAAATAAAGCTCATTCTGTGGTGAATCTGACGGGGAATCGCAATCTTATCTTCTGGATTAGTCTGGTTTTTTTGTTTTTAGGATTAACAGGAATTTTCTTAATTAATTATTGGCTCAAAGATTGGACAGTTTTATGGTTAATTATAGCTTGTTGTGCTTTGGGTTACAGTTATCAGGGGCCTCCCTTTCGTTTTGGTTATTTAGGGTTAGGGGAAATAATTTGTTTTGTCACCTTTGGGCCTATGGCGATCGAATCAGCTTATTATAGTCAAAGTCAATCCTTTTCAGTATCTTCGATGTGGGCATCGACTATTATCGGTATATCAACATCAATTATTCTTTTTTGTTCTCATTTTCACCAAGTGACAGACGATATTGCCGCAGGAAAAAAATCTCCCATTGTGAGACTAGGTACAGATTTAGGAGCGAAGGTATTAACTATCTCAGTTATCTTATTTTACGGGTTATGTGTTGCGTTAACTCTCATTAAAATACTTCCTTATAATACCTTAATCGTGATGTTAACAATTCCTTTTGGTTATCATTTAATTAACTATGTTCAACAGTATCATAATCAACCACAGAAAGTAAAAAATAGTAAATTTATAGCTGTGAATCTACATTTTTTTAGTGGTTTACTGCTATGCGTTGGCTTAATTTAAGTATCGATACAAACAAAATAGATTATGGATTTTAAAATTAATCAAAATTCTCTCAAACCTTTTCATAACCTAAATATCCCATTAATTTTGCCTACTTATTTATATGACTATTAAAGTATTACTTGTTGAAGACTCTCCCGTTGCGACTCTGTTATTACAAAAAATTATTAATTCTTCCCCAGATATTCAAGTGGTAGGTTGTGCCAAAACTGGCATTGAAGGTTTAGAGTTAGTAAAAAAAATGAATCCTGATGTTATTTGTACGGATTTACACATGCCCAAAATGAATGGCTTGGAATTTGTACAACAGGTAATGGCTAATTTTCCTAAACCAATTTTAGTCATTAGTGCTTCTGTACAGGAAGAAGATACTAAACACATTTTTGAGGTTTTAAATGCCGGGGCTGTGGATATATTTCCGAAGCCCCGTAGCGGACAGACGAGTGACTATGATGCTATTAGTCAGCCTTTGTTGGGAAAAATTCGTCTTTTATCTGGAATTAAGGTTTTTCGACGCAAAGCGCCTTCCTCACTTCCCTCTATTTCTTCTACCAGTTCAAAATTTTCATCCTCAACGGTTAGTATTAGCAATAGTAATAAAATTGAAGTGATTGCCATTGGCACTTCTACAGGTGGTCCACAAGTATTATTGGAAGTTTTAGGTAATATCCCTGCTAATTTTTCTGTGCCGATTGTCTGTGTACAGCATATTAGTGTCGGTTTTTTAGGGGGTTTAATTGATTGGTTGAACAATAATTGTCAGTTAAAAGTAAAAGTTGCTATGACGGGGGAAAAACCTCAAGGGGGTTATATTTATTTTCCTCCTGAAAAACATCATTTGGAGTTCGATCGAAATGGTCGTTTTTTCTGTTTTACGGGGCTTCCTGTAGATGGACATTGCCCTTCCGTAACGGTGACATTTAACTCTTGTGCCAACATTTTTGGTAAAAATGCCATTGGTATTTTATTAACGGGTATGGGTAGAGATGGCGCTCAAGGTTTATTATCCATGTTTCAAAAAGGCGCTTATACTATCGCTCAAGATGAGGCTAGTTCGATCGTTTTTGGAATGCCGGGGGAAGCGGTACGTTTAGGGGCGGCGAAAAAAGTATTGCCCTCAAGTTCGATCGCAGCCCAGATCATGAGTTTAGTTCGTTAATTAAAGTCTGCTGAATAAGTTAAAAAAAGAAAATCAAGGGTTTAAAATAATGGAGCAAAAATTAAAAGAAAAGTTAAAAGAATCAATTAAAATTGCTATCCGAAAATTTTTTAATAATAAAGAGGTCAAAACTTCTCATATCCTTGATATTCTCTTCCCGAAAGAACGAAGAATTAGATCATTAATTGGTGGTTTAGAAACCAGTATGGGAATTGTTTGGGAGGCGATCGCCAAAACACTAGCAGAAGAAAATGGTTATGAAATTATACAAACAAAAATATTGAGTCCAGAACCTTTTCCGCCAAAACTTCGACAAGAATTAGATAGTTTAATTACCCAAAGAGAAAATAAATTTATTTCAACGGATATTTGTATTGAAAAACTTAAAAAAGTAGCTCTTGAATTAAATTCTACAAATCTTAAATTTACAAAACCTGCTTCTGGAACAGGTGTAGATATTTATTTTCTGAAAAATGGTATTGAATATGTCTTTGATACTAAAACTACGCAACCGAATCAAGGAGATTTTAAAAAATTTAATAAACAATTATTAGAATGGTATTGTTACCGATTTGCGAAAAATCCCGAAGCTAATTTAGTAGCAAAAATAGCAATTCCTTTTAATCCTTATCAAAAAAATTGGTACGAACAAAATAAATCAAAAATAAAACATTTTTTAGATATACAAAAAGATATTTGGGTAGGTAATGAATTTTGGGATTTTTGTTCAGGTCAAACAAACACATGGGAAATTATAGAAGACATTTTTCATGAGCTTCAAGAAGAAGGTTTTAATAAAGAATTTAATGATATTTTTGAGGGAAAAAGTTAATAAATTTGATCACTTTTATAAAAGTTTAATTAATTGTTTTGTTATTTCTAAAACAGCAGGAATCGATACGGCATTACCGAATTGTTTTTTAGCAATACTCTCATTTTCATGAAGTTTAAACCAGTCAGGAAAACCTTGTAATTTAGAACAATCAATAGCAGTAATAGGTTTAAATTTTCTTGGTTTATAAATTTTTTCAAGAAACAATTTCTTGTATTCTTGAGGATTATCTGCACTGATAGAAACTGTGGCAATAAAATCTTTTGTCCCTGTTGCTGTTAAGGTACAAATCATTTCTGAATTAGGTAAAAAAATTCGATATATGTTATTTATCCCTGAGCTATTTTTTGAATTAACAAACTCATACTTATTATCTATTATTTTGAGTATGTTTTTATCCACTAATATTCGTAATTCTTCTTCTTTAAGTGTTGGGATTAATTCTTTTAAAATCTCATAAGATAGAGGATTTCCGTCTTTACCTCCATAAATTTTTTTTCTTCTATTTTTTAAAATAGTTAGACAAATTAAACGCTCTTTCTCAGTGGTTTTGATTAAATCCCAAGAATGTATAGTTGTATGACCATTCCTTAAATCTGAAAAAATAAAAAAATCATTTAATTCATCATCTTTTTGAAATCGATTTCGAGATGGAGGAATTTGACCATTAAAAAGAATATCTGAAGAAAGTTTGACTTTTTTTATCGGTTGACAGTGTTTTATTTCATCAATAATATCCGATAATTTTTGTTTATATTTTACAGGTTCAGGAAATTGATATTCAAGGGCATTTTCTAAATCATTTCTAATTCCTACAATAAAAACTCTTTCTCGACTTTGAGGTACACCAAAATCATAGGAATTGATTAATTTCCATTTGACACAATAATTAATAGACTCAAATTGTTTTAATAAATATTCAAAACTTTCTCTATTAGTAGGACTAGCTAATCCTCTCACATTTTCAAAAATAAAGGCTTTTGGTTGACTTTTATTCACAAGTCGAATTACATCAAACCACAGTTTACCACGAGGATCATCAAAACCTTTTAATTTTCCTGCTACAGACCAAGGTTGACAAGGTACTCCACCGACAATTAAATCAACATTAGACGGAAAACTATCTATTTTTGTTATATCTCCTAATTCGATTTCATCATCATTGAGATAGTTAAGAAAATTTTGACGATAAACTTTAATCGCTTGTTGATCTATTTCCGAATAAGCTAAACATTTTCCCCCTAATTCTTCTAATGGAATTCTAAACCCCCCAATGCCAGAGAACAAATCAACAAAACTAAACTTGTTTTTTGGATATAAGTTTTGTAAGGGAATTTCTATTTGTTTCTCTTTTAGGGTTTTCATTTTTTTATTTTTATCTCAATATCTCTATCAGATTACATTTGCTATAATAACAAGTTGACAGTTATTTAGTCAATATATAAAAAAGATAATAACACTTATGAAAAAGCCTATCGGCAATCCCAATATGAAAAATGGTAATCATCAAGCATTTTTTAAGCCTGTTGATAGTTCCGTTGGGAAAATGCACGAAAAATCTTTTAGTATTAAGTTACCCAAAGATGAAGCGGAATGGTTATTAAAGTTGACCAGTTCAGAACGTACTCTTATTATGAGGAGAGCGATCGTCAATGAAATTAAAAAAATTCGTAAAAATAATTTAGATTCTAACGAATAAAATTGATCTTAAAATATAAGATAAAGACTTATGCTACAACTTTTCGTAGAAAGTCCACTCATTCAATTTAATGATGGGAGTGTAAAACTTAACAATCCATCATGCGAGACATAAGGGTATAAATTCCCCTTTCTAATAATCCCGACATGGATGCGCTGGGTAAATGCCCTTGAGGGGCTTTGTTAGTATAGATTAGATAGTCTGGTTCTAACCACATTCTATTTATTCTCCATCCTAGTCGATCACCTACGGCTTCCCAAATTTTTTTGTCGTAACTCCTTTTGCCTCCTAAACTCTGATAAATGCGTTTTTGGACAGAAAAACCGAACCTACCGTTACTATATTTCATCCATAGTTGATCGATGGTTTGTAAATCTCGACAGGGAAAACTTGCCATAGCTACTCGATCGATCCATCCGTCACCCTCTTTATTAACGGCTTTCAACATCAATCGACGGGTTTCTTCATCGGCTTTGCGCCATGAGTGATTTTGCAATAGTGTTTCTAAAATATTGTAGTCTATACCCACATCAGAAGGAGATATAGATTGAGGTTGCGATTCCAAAACCGTGTCAGGGGTAGCCATTTGGGTAGGAATTGAGCCTTCATCTATTCCATCATAATCGTTGAATACTTGATCTCGATCGAACTGAGAAGCGGATTGAGTGGGAGAGGAAACAATGGAAGGAGAATGTTGAAATCGGGTAGGGGATAAGGGATCATAAGTATAATCTGGAGTTTGAGTTTGTATCACCCTAGGTTTTTTTACTACCCGTCTCACTTTTTTGGTGACAGGCACAGGAGGCACATTCATTACGGGGAGGGGCGCTCGATGAGGGGATAATGGTTGAGTAACGGCGGATTCGTTGATGGTAGGGGTACTTTCTTCTACTTTTGGGCGTGGAAGTGGGGAAGATGATAAAATAATTTCCGTGTTTTCTGTAAGCATACTTAACCACTCAGTTACCGATTCAGGACGGTTTTCTGAATATAACTCCATACTTTTTAAGATAGCTAAGTTAGTTCGATCGCTAATTTTGGGGTTATGTTGTTGAGGGGGGATTAAACTAATACCCTGAGTGCGAAATTGAGCAGGAAACGGTATTTGTAAAGTAAGGGCATAATAAAGAGTAGCACCTAAAGCATAGACATCGGTATAAGCTCCTCTTTTCGCATTACGAGAGTATTGTTCTAAAGGTGCAAAACCTTCCGTACGGGAATTAGTATGAATTTGGGTTTTATCTTCAATAAAATCTCTAGCCAAGCCAAAATCAATCAACACCGCTTCATTATTTTCACTGCGTCGCATAATGTTAGCTGGTTTTACGTCTCGATGTAAAATTCCTCGTTGATGAATATAACTTAACGCACTTCCTATCTGATAAATATAACGAATCGCCTCAACTTCTTCTAAACCGCCTTTTTGCTTGACTAAACTTTCTAAATTCCCACCATCAATATATTCCATCACCATACACCAAAGTTCGCCCTCTTGACACACATCATCAACTTGAATAACGTGGGCATGACTGCATTTAGCTAAACGAAAAGCCTCTTGAATAAATCTTTCTTGATGTTTTTGAAAGTCTGGCTGTGCTTGAATGGTGGGATTCAAGGTTTTAATTGCCACAATGTTTCCCATTTGAACATCTTTAGCACGATAAGTAATACCTGCTCCTCCTGTGCCTAAGACTTTATCAATCACATATTTCCCTTTTTGAATTATCTGCCCTGTTTTCCAATAAATCATAGTGACTACGGATTATGATGATCTGTGCGCGATTATTTTTTCATTTTACTGGATTTGTTGCGATCATTCTTCCCAAATTTATATTAAAAAATGTCATTAATAAAAACAGGAAAACAACTATCATTATTGATGATCTGATTTAATGCACCTCTCATTAATTCTAAACCATATCGATCGTCTCCTAATTTCTCTTTTTTAAAAACTCCTTGTAAAGTATCCATTAATTTAACGGTATTTTCTTCTCCGTATTTATTGATTAAATTAGTGACAAATTCTTCCATAATTTTATCATCATCGATCGAACCTGTTTTAACCAAAGATTGGCACATATAATTACCAAATAAATTACCTATTTCTTGAGCAGGAGGTAAAATTTGAGCTTTGACTAAAGTAGGATAATTTAATGATAAAAATACCCCTAATATTAAAGATAAATATTTCATATTTTGTTGATTTTATTTAAAGATTTTTCTTCAATTCTTGTAATTGTTGATCAATTTCCCACTGTTGAAATTTACTTTCTAAATCATCATTATAATTACTTTTATTCCATGATGGGGCTTGATAAGTATTATTATAATTTTGACTAGCTTTTAATTGATCTATTTTTAGATTAACTTCTTTTTCTTTAGTTTCGATCGAACTTAACAATTCTTTATTTACAGCAATTTTTTGTTTAATTTCTTCCATTTGTCGCCACAGAAAAGCCCCTTGAGTTAACAAAGAATTTTCTCTATCTTGTGCTTCTTGAGCTAAATCTAACCTTCCTGCCTGTTGTGCTTTTTCAATGCGATTATGCCATGTTTGAATTTCTTTACCGAGATTTAATATATCATTTTCAATTTTTTTTAAGTCAGATTCTCCTTGAAAAATTAATTTAATGGTATCGCTTTTTTGTTGTTTTAATTCTTGAGCAAGAATAGTTAAATTTAACTGAGGATTACTTTGTAAAAATTCATCTAAACGAGACTCTAAAAACTTGGTAAAATCTTCAAAAAAGTTCATATATTTTAAGAATTAAGAATTAAGAATTAAGAATTAAGAATTAAGAATTAAAAATGAAAGGTGTTAATCAATAACACGCCGTGTAATAAATCGCGCAGCGTTGCGAGGCATGAAGCAATCTGACGTCTAATAGAGTAACATTCAATAAATTGAACTTTAAATTTTTCAAGGGATTAATATTATTCATTATTCATTATTCATTATTCATTATTCACTATTAAAACGTTTCTCCTACTCTCAGATAAACAGATTCATTATTGCGACTAATTACCGCTTGTCTATCATGGATTCCCATTAACACCCATCCCGTTGTACCAATTTCAGCACCGATCGAAACCTTTTCTGTTATATTATTAACCTTAAATAAGGCGATACTATTAGTATTTCCCAATTCTACCACTCCCTGTAAAGTGTAATTATAATTAGTTTCTGAGGCGGTTTCGGGGGGTGAAGGTACGATCGAGATAGTGTTATTATTTTGATTATTAGGCAGTGAAATAGAATTATTATTGGGAGAAGAAATAACAGGCACTTTGGTGAGTTTTTGCGGTGGGGGAGGAGGAGGAATTTTGGAAGGAGAAGCAGAGGAAGGAGAAGAATTAACTGGATTGTTATTAATGACAGGTAAAGGCGGAGGAGGAGGTAACGTTGGTTGGGGAGGTTGAGGAATGGGTAAAAGAGAAACTTCGGGAGGATTAAGGGAAACTTGACTATTAGGTAAGGGCGGAATCGCTAAATTATCGGAAGATATACCAGAAGGCAAAGACGGTAAAGGTATAGGGGGGATTAAAGTCTGAGATGGTGTAGTGTTATTATTAACGGGTAATAAATTAATTGGATTATCAGTCAATGGTATATTTTCTTGATTTAAAGGTGATGTATCATTATTTTCAGATTGTGGATTATCCTTAATAACGGGAAAAGAAGAAGTTGTTTGCGGATGCTGTTTCCAAAACCATGCTAATACCGACATCAGATAAATCGTAGCACTGACGAATAATAATTTATCGAGATTATTTTTTAAGCCTATTTTTGGTTTAAGATTGTTCATAAGTATTTCGACTCCCTCAGAAAGTTAATATAAGACTAATTAAAAATGATAAATTTTATATTTCGATCGATCTAATTTCCTAATGTTATCTTGTTTCGCAGAATAAGATGGAAAATTGTTTGGAGAATGATATTTTATGCAAAAATAATGACTAGATATTAAATTAATTGTAGGGATTATCTTTCATGGCAAGAAAACCAGATGAATATACAGTACACATATTAATTAGTAACGGGCATAAAGAAGAAGTGCGTTTTCCCACGATACAAGAGTTTCAAAAGTGGTATAGTAACGAGTTAATACCCAAAGCTGACTCTAAAGATTTTATCAATGTACCGATTAAAAATATTCAAGGTGAATATATGGTTGTAAGACCTGCTAATATTGTTTGTATAAGAGTTGAACCTGTCTTTTTTGGTAGTGTCGATCGAGATTCTATCTAAAATGCTTCTTAGCTTAAGAATGTTATTATATTAGATATTTCCAAAAATACAGGGAAGATGCCTGTTCTACGGTGATAAAATTATAATTTCTGAAGAAGTCTATTGAATTTGCCCTCACTTATCATTAACTATTATGGATTTAAAAGCACTTATTCGAGATATACCCGATTTCCCCCAACCCGGTATTATTTTCCGAGATATAACCACTTTATTACGCAATCCCCAAGGCTTAAAATATGTCATCGATAGTTTAGCCGTACAAACAGAAAAACTCGATATATTACCAGACTATATTGTAGGGATTGAATCTAGGGGATTTATTTTTGCTCCTGCTTTAGCTTATCATCTCGATGCAGGATTTGTGCCTGTGCGTAAAAAGGGCAAATTACCCGCCAAAGTCCACTCGATCGAGTATGATTTAGAATATGGTACTGATATATTAGAAATTCATCAAGACGCTTTAATTCCCGATGCCAAAGTCATGATAGTCGATGACGTTATCGCTACGGGAGGCACTGCTAAAGCTACTGCCGATTTGTTAACAAAAATTGGTTGTAATATTGTTGCCTGTGGTTTTATTGTTGAATTAGAAGCCTTACAAGGGCGTGATAAATTACCTGATGTGCCAATGGTTACGTTAGTCAAGTATTAGTGAATAGTGAATAGTGAATAGTTGTTAATTGTTAATTCTTAATTCTTAATTCTTAATTCTCAATTCTTAATTCTTAATGATGAATATAAATAACGAAAAATTACTGCCCATTGGCGGAATAGATGAAAATAAATTTGATTATAAAGAGGTTTGGTATCCTCTTTTTTTTGTGGAAGATTTAGATAAAAATAGACCTAATTCTTTTACTTTATTAGAAGAAAAATTGGTCATTTGGTGGGATAAATTTCAAGAAAAATGGTGTGTTTTTGCAGATAAATGTCCCCATAGATTAGCTCCTTTAAGTGAGGGTAGAATTAATGAAGATGGTGTATTAGAATGCCCTTATCATGGTTGGACTTTTTCTAGTGATGGAAACTGTCAATTAATTCCTCAACAAGTAATAGGAAATAATGGAGAAAAATCTCCCCGTAGTTGTGTTAAATCCTATGCTTGTCAGGTTAAACATGGTTTATTGTTTGCTTATGCTGGAAATCCAGACAATGCTTTTTTAACTCCTTTACCTGTTATCGAACCTTTAGCAAAAAATGAAGATAATTGGGTTATATTAAACACTTTTAGGGATATTCCCTATGATGCTTTAACTTTATTAGAAAATGTGCTAGATTCTAGTCATATTCCCTATACTCATCATGGTTCAGTGGGAAATCGATCGAACGTTTCTCCTGTAGAATTAGAGGTTATTAGTGCCGATAAACAGGGTTTTAAAGGGGTATGGGAAGAAGGTCCAAGAAAGGGTAAATTAGGTACACAATATACAACTTTTATTGCCCCAAATTTAATGTGGCATGACTTGACATCAAAACAATTTGGCCGGACAATGACAGTAGTTTATGCCACGCCTATTAGTAAGGGAAAATGTCGATTATTTGCCTTATTTCCTTTTCAATTTTCATCTAAAATACCGCAATTTTTTATCAAAATAACTCCCCGTTGGTATTCCCATATTAATCAAAATGCTATCCTTGAAGATGATCAAATTTTTCTACATTATCAAGAAAGATTTTTAGCAGAATTAGGCGGTAGCGAAAAGTTTGCCCAAGCCTATTATTTACCTACTAAAGCTGATTTATTTGTCAGTGAATTAAGGAAATGGGTTAATAAATATAGTGGTGAATTATTCCCTAATCAATCTTTTCCTGATACTCCTAACCATGACGTTTTATTAGAAAGATATTATTCCCATACGGAAAAATGTGCTAGTTGTCGTCAAGCCTTAAAAACTATCAAAAATATTCGTTGGATTTTAATTATTATTACCGCTATTTTATGGTCAATCACTCCTATAATTACTCTCTATACTAACAGTTTACCTTCTTTCGTTTCGATCGTATCTTCTTCAGTAAGTATCATTAACTTATTGCTATATTTATACTTAGGAAAACTAGAGAAAAAATTTTATGAAGGACAGTCGATCGCACCTCGAAATAAATATAATTAGGGATAAAATAATGAAGATGTTGGATTATCAAAACTTACTTAATTTTTTATAGTTATCTAACTTTTAATTAATGAATTTATCTCATAATTTTGTTAAAATTTAACCTAATACCTAACATCCTAATCGATCGACTTTTTGAGCAAATCCGACTTAAACCATTGCCTCAAAAGCGATACCTTCTTCTACAAACTGAGGAAAATTCGCTAAAATACTTTGACGTTCTTCCTCCCCTACAAAAATATAAGTACCGGGTAATTGAGTGTTTTGAAAACGGTAGAAATCTTGTCCTTTGTTTGCATCTGCACCATAAGCATAAAAAGCAGTACCTTCTTCTTCAAATTGAGGGAAGTTTTGACGAATACTGACACTTTCTGCTTCATCGGCGTATAAATATGTCCCCGGTACGAGAGAGTTTTGAAAGCGATTAAACTTTACTAACTCATCGTTAGGTTCGATCGAAACCTTAAATGCTTCACCTTCTTCTACAAATGGAGGAGAAAAATTATCTCTGACACTTTGACTTTCTGTCTCATCAGCGAATAAATATGTACCGGGTTGGGCAGAGTTTTGAAAACGGGTAAAAGGATCGTCTAATACAGGTTGTTCTCCTATTAAGAATAAATTAGAATCAACTCCCCCAGCTAAACCATCCGCAGCATTTTCATTCAAAATATCCGCTAAGGTAACATTGGTAACTTCTTGTAAAAACTCCTCACTTAACATCCCAGACTCAATATAGGGATTATCTGGATTCTCAAACCAGAAACGATCGCCCAAACGATAGTTATTAAATTGTTGTTTAACAAAAATAGCATTAGTTTCTCCTAACATTCCATCCACTTCCGCTTCAGGTTCAGCTAAACCAATAATCCAAAAATCACCATTGAGAGCATTATTTTCGCTACCATAAGCCTGAATTAGTTTTTGATTTAACTCTGTATTACCTCCTGTTAACTCATTGAGGCTATTATATTCAGGTAAACCTAAACGACTTCTGATCTCATTAATCGAACTAATACCATAGTCACGGGAACGTTGAATGTTAATCGCTGGTAAATCTCTTCCTGCACCACCGCCAAACAAGAAATTACGCACAGAATCACTGATGAGAGTGTCTGTTCTTTGCGCACTCTGTTCCGAAGCACCTCTTAATAAAGCCTCAATACCAAAATCAGTATTGATACTGGTATCAAAAAAACCGCCTCTTAAATCTCTTTCTTCGAGTAAATTACCATCAGGATCAACCAGAGGGAAGGTATCACGAATTTGAGTATGTCCTAAACGAAAAGCATTGGCATTGCTTTCGGCAAAAGTCGCTGGATTTACCTCCGCACTATATCCCGTATAATTACCTAGTCCTTCTCCACCAAGTAACACTGGGAAAAACTCATTCAAAGTAATGGCTTGATATTGAGCGATATTAATGGCTCTGGCTTTTTGATAAACATACTCCGCTCGACTTAAATTTAACCCCGTAGTGGTATTAAAATTAGCAATTTCCCGATTCAAATTAGGTGTTGCTGAAATTCGATCGACCCAAAGATTATGATTTCGAGTAAAAAGATTGATAATCGCCGCCACCCCTTGATTTTCATTAACTCGTGAATCTCCACCATAGAAAAGAGTTTCTTGAGGGAAAGCACCACCATTAGCTAAATCAGGCTTACCGTCACTATTAAAAGGCAAAAACTCTCCTAAAGAATCAATGGTTTGAGTTAACAGTTTTGCCCCGGAGCCTCCATTAGTACGCAATAAATTTGCTCTTGCTTCGTTATACCCATAGAGAGGATGAAGATCCAAAAAAGGATTGACACTGGTTAAGTGTAACAAAGGGCTATCAGGACTGGGAGGGACAAAATTACCATTTTCATCAACCCCCGTGCCAATGTGTCTGCCCACGGGTATATCTGATGTAAAAACGGGATCATCTTCAGGTACGGGAATGGGAATGGGTATCGTGCCATCACGGGTTAAAGCAGTGTCTAAGGCTAAAACTTGCCCCCAGTGAACCACCATTGAACTTGCACCATTGGGACTCGGTACTACTTCATCTTGAGCTGAAACAATATTACTAATCACTCTCGGACTTGGTAGGGGATTCCCGTCCACATTAGTGGCATGAATGGCGTTAAAACCATCTTCATAGGTGTTATCAAAGTCATTAATATCCGTGGGAAATTGAGTTAAGTCCGTAATTGTATTGTTTGTAACCCTGAGAGTGACTACCCCTTGATTGGCGGGGGGAAGATTGAAGTCATAGGGGACATATCCTGCCTCTGGAGTCTCTAAATTATTCCAAGCACCATCAAAGGTTCTTAAGAATATTTCTTTATTCGTTAAATCAGGTAAAGCCATAAAATTTAATGTTTTTATTTGTGACTAGATTCTTTTAACTTGTTTCTCCTACAATAGCTATTTTTTAGAAAATAAATCACATTTTTACAAAAATTAATATTTACGAATTAAATCTTAACAATTAAGAAAATATAGATAAATTTGCTACAAATAAAAAATTATCACTATATGATTAACTTTCATAAGTTATCGTCTCAAAAGCTAATAAAATCAATAGATTTTGAGAAAAAATATATTGATTTCAGGCTACAAAAAAAATACTTGATCTTATTTAGAAAATATAAATATACTTAACTTAAAGGTAGTTTGATCAGCTATGATTTAAACCTATAACCATGATTTTATTGGAGACAATCACTCTTAAGGTATTAGAATTATATTTGTTCAATGTGTTTTTATAGGCATACCAAATAATAACAATAAACCTTTTTTTACTTAATAGAAATAAAGCTAACAAGTAATATGTTAAAACTGAAAATTATTGACATAGAAACTCCGACTAATTCTCAAACTATTGATTTAGATTTAACGGATAGTAGTCAATGTCAAGAGTGGTTTCTCGGACGTTCTTCTCGTTGTGAAATCAACCTTCCCAGTATTAAGGTTAGTCGTCTGCACGGAAGTATCTCTTATCAACAGGGAAATTACTTTTATACGGATTTAGCCAGTCGAGAGGGTTCTTTTGTCAATAATGAGAGGCTTAATGTCAATCAAAAAATTCCTCTCAAAACCAGAGATATACTCAAAATAGTGGATTTTCTCATTACAGTGGAAGTGGTGAACACAGTTAAACCACAACCTTCTAAGGAGGAGGAAGGTTTCTCTACTGCTAATATAAATAATGTTAACGGCAGTAATCAGGCAATCTCGCCTCAAGAAAATAAAACTGTTTCTAAGGCTCAAAACCAAAGCTCTGATCCCAGAGAATATATGCCTTTAGCGTTTATTACTCCCGAACAAATGACTCATTGGCAAAAGGGAGACTTAACGGTTAAATGTACTCAAATTATCGATGAAACAAAGGATGTCAAAACCTTCCGCTTTGTGGGGAAAACTCCTGTGTTATTTGATATGTACAACCCCGGACAATTTGTTACTCTCAATCTCAATATTAATGAGAAAAAGGTCAAACGTTCTTATAGTATATCTTCTACCCCTTCTCGTCCTAACTGTTTAGAAATAACTGTCAAACGAGTTCCTCCTCCTGCGGATCAACCAGATGCACCACAGGGGTTAGTGTCCAACTGGTTACACGATAATTTAAGGGTAAATGATGAGATTCTACTAAGTAATCCAGTAGGTAAATTTACTTACTTTGCTAATCCCGCCCGAAAATTGTTGTTGATTTCTGCGGGAAGTGGTATAACTCCCATGATGTCTATGTCTCGATGGGCTTTTGATACGGTGGCGGATTTAGATATTGTTTTTGTTCATAGTGCCAAAACTCCTAAAGATATTATCTATCGTGGGGAGTTAGACATGATGTCAGCAAGGCAAAAAAATTTCCGTCTAGCTTATACCATCACCAGAAATGAACCGGGTATGGCTTGGGGTGGCTATCAAGGGCGTATTAGTATCGGAATGTTGGCAAATATCGCCCCTGATTATCGAGAAAGAACGGTTTATGTTTGTGGACCTGATCCTTTCATGAAGGGGATTAAGCAGATTTTAGCTGATGATGGTTTCCCCATGGAAAATTACTATGAGGAAAGTTTTGGCGGTGCAAAGAAACCTAGTAACAAGGAAAAAGACATTAAGTCTGAACCCGTTTCTTCTAAGTCTTCCCGTACGGTTCAATCTGTGACACCTCCAAAAAAAGAGGTTTCTCCTCCCCCTGTGACATCTTCCCTGGATTCGGTCCTTAAATCCATTGTGATTTTTCAAAGTACTGGCAAAGAGGTTCATGGTGACAATGGTATAACGATTCTCGATTTAGCTGAACAAGAGGCGATCGAAATTGACTATAGTTGTCGTTCTGGTAGCTGTGGCAGTTGTCGGATTAAAAAGCTAGAGGGAGACATTGAGTATGATGGTGATCCCGATGCTTTGAACGACATGGACAAAGAAGAAGGTTACATTCTCAGTTGCATTGCCATTCCCAAAGGTAGGGTAGTGGTGGATGAAGCCGATCATGGATAAGGAAGAATTAAGAATTAAGAATTAAGAATTATTTAATTAAAGCTAAAAATTAGCGTCTCCTAACCTCTAATAAGGGATTTACTCAGATTTTTAATAGAGAAAAAAAATGTTTAATCAGACATCAGAAAAAACAATGCACACCGTAAGATGGCTTCTTACCATCGGTTGGTTTGTGCTGATTTTATCCTTTTTTTGGGATCCTTTTTCCGCTAGTTTAACAGAACCAGGACACCCCTGGAGTCCTTGGAGTATTAATCCTAGGGATTGTGTGGAAGTACAAGGGGAATGTTTACCGAATCTCCCTCAACCTATGGGCGCGCGATTATTTTGGGCAACGATCGTACCTGTAGCGATTATTGTTTTATTGGTATTAGGGCATGAAACTTGGAGAAGAGTTTGTCCTCTTTCTTTCCTCTCTCAGATTCCCCGCGCTTTGGGGATTCAAAGAAAACAAAAAACCGTCAATCCTCGCACGGGCGCGATTAGTTATCAGTTGGCAAAGGTAAAAGAAAATTCTTGGTTACAAAAAAATTCCCTTTATTTTCAATTAGCCTTATTTTACGCAGGTTTATGTATGCGGATTTTATTCGTCAACTCCGATCGCCTTTTTTTAGGTTCATTTCTGCTGTTTACCATTGCCTCAGCTATTTTAGTGGGTTATTTATACTCTGGCAAAAGTTGGTGTCACTATTTTTGTCCCATGGCACCTGTACAGATGTTTTACAATGGACCGAGGGCATTGGTGGGAAGTAAAGCCCATATTGATAGAAAACAGACTATTACTCAATCCATGTGTCGCACGGTGGATAAAGACGGTAAAGAAAAAAGCGCCTGTGTTAGTTGTAATAGCCCTTGTTTAGATATTGACATCGAGAAAACTTACTGGGAGGAAATCGATCGACCGGGCAGAAAAATGATTCAATATTCCTATATTGGCTTAATGGTAGGCTTTTACTATTACTATCTACTGTACGCAGGAAACTGGAAATATTACTATTCAGGAGCTTGGACTCGTGAACCCGATCAAGTACAAAAGATTTTCGATCCTGGTTTTTATATTTTCGGTCAAGTTATCCCCATTCCCAAATTAATTGCTGTGCCTTTGACACTGGCTATTTTCGGCATTGCTAGTTATGTGATCATTAACCAAATCGAAAAAGTTTATAAAGCCTATCGCATTCGCATTAAACAACCCCAAAGCCGTCAACAGGTTTTACACGTTATTTTCACCCTCGCCACCTTCGTCGGTTTTAACGTTTTCTTCATGTTTGGTGGTCGTCCTCAGTTGCGTTTACTGCCCATGTCCTTACAATTAATCTTTAATGGGATTGTGGTGTTTGTTAGTGCTTTATGGGTTTATGTCACCATCAAACGTACTCCTGAAGAATATTCTAAAGAATCCCTAGCTACTGGTTTACGCCGTCAATTAAGTAAACTTACCATCGATTTCTCGAAATTTTTGGGCGATCGCACCCTCGAAGACTTAAACACCGATGAGGTTTATGTATTAGCGAAAGTACTACCAAATTTCAGTAAAGATCAAGGCTTACAAGTCTATAAAGGCTTACTGAAAGAATCTTTAGAAGAAGGAAAAGTGAGTTCCTCTGATAGTTTAGAGATGTTGAGACAAGTGCGTTTCGGCTTAGGTATCAAAGACGAAGAACACTACAACATTTTAACAGAATTAGGTATCGAAAACCCTCAACTCTTAGATCCTACAGTGCTGAGAAGTCGAGAAAATTTGATTCGCCTAGAAAGCTATCGAGAAGCCTTAGAAATTCAACTCTTAGATTGTATTGAAAAGGGTTTACCCTTGCAGGAAATTTTAAACCAGAAAAATCAACAAATTCAATCCCTGCGTTTAGAATATGGTATCACTGATAAAGAAGAAAATCAGATTCTTGAGCAGATGTTTAGTGGTGATAGTGCCATTTTACACACGGCGGAAAATCTCTTAAATCAGTTAAGTAACTTGATTGCACAACAAGAAATTTTTGATGCCTATTTTAATGCCACTCAATTAAAAATTATTGCCTTTGTACGTCAAGTGACTATTTTGAATAAGCAAGAGTTAATCGTCAAGAAACTTCTTAGCATTATCGAAATTTTAGGTGATAATCCCAATGCCTTAAAAATCGCTAAAAATACCAATTCCTTAGCCTCCGATACCATATTAAAAATGTTTGAGGATTCTAGTAAGGAAATTGACTGGCAAAGTCGGTATAGTTCTAGTGTCTGGGCTTCATTATCCCATAATCCCGCCGATGATCCTTCACCAATGTCGGAATTACCCACTGGATTATTTCTCGATACCAATGACGAAGATACCAAAAACTTCCTTCTTGACTCCCTTCGAGATTTAATCACAGATTTTGATCCCTTAATACGGGCAGCCAGTTTAATGGCAATTAAGCACATTGTACCAAAAGAAGCAGAGGCGATCGCACTTTCCCTCAAAGATAACCTAGTCACAGAAGATTGGTTACTCACAGAAGTAGTTACTCAGATTCTGACTCCTGCAAACAATCAAAGCAACCCAGAAGCAATAGATAATTACATTAAAGTAAAACTCCATTCAGGTGGAAAAGTCGAAGAATTTACCTTTACTCAACCCTTAATTCGTATCGGTAGCAGTTCGATTAATGATTTAGTCATCGACGGCATGGGTATTTCTCCTCAACACGCCTTACTTTATTTAGGGGAAGATGAGGTTAATATTATCGAATTGGGTACGGCAGTGGGCTTAACTATCAATGGTAAAACCATCAAAGATACCCGTTATCCACTGAATCAGGGAGAAAAAGTCTTCTTTGGCTTATTCAATGACTTATATTTGGAAATTAACTGGCAAAATCTCTCTTCTGTCTCTCAAACAACAGACGTTACTACCCTTGATAAACTGTTACTTTTGTGGGATAACTCCTTCTTTAGCTCGATCGAGATTAACAACCTTGTGGAATTAGCCCATAGTAGCCATATTCATAACTATCCTCAAGGGGAAATCATCTGTCAACAAGACACCCTTTCTGATGCCATTTTCCTCCTCTTAGAAGGAAGTGCAGATGTGATGATTACGGATACCGAAGACACAGAGAAACTAATCAAAGTCTCAGAAATCAAAGCTGGGGAAACCATTGGAGAAATGGGGGTTATCACAAAGCAAAAACGTTCAGCTTGGGTAATCAGTGCTTCTCCTGATGCCAAATTATTAGTTATTCAAGCCCAAGACTTTGAAAATGTCCTTCGAGACAGTCAGCAACTATTGAGAAATCTAATTACCATTTTGTCCGATCGAGTTAGAAATCTTACTAGCAAGGTGAATGAGTAATAAGTAGGGTTTGCTGAAAAAGTATTTTGATGAAGAGAGGGAAAAGGGAAAAGGGAAAAGGGAAGAGTGAACAAATGACAAAAATCAAGGTTTTGAGGCTTTGTATTAAGTCATGATTACAAAGTTGTTTTAAATAAAATTTAGTAAAAAATGCTTATTTTTTGAGTAAAAATTGCGAAAACTGCTCACTTTTTTATTAACTTAAGGATGCCCCAAGCCTTCATTTTCTTAGTCTTCTGAGTTATTCAGCAAACCCTAGTTAAGATAAATTTTTTTCAACGCCCTTTCATTATCACTAGCGATGATACAGAAGTTTCTTCAATTCTTTCACATCTGCCAATGCTAAAGAAATTAATTTATTTCTTTCAATAGTATTCATTCCTGATTCATTCCCAAGAAGAGTCAGTTTATTCTCCAAGCCATTAAATCTGGAATTTAACTCTGTCTGTGCTTGAACTAAATACCCCGATGAAAAAGTATCGGCGGTTTTTGCTTTAGAGTTATTTTTCTCATTTAATGAACTTACTTGTAATTTATCTTGCTCTAAATCATTAATTAATTTAGGAGAATCTTCTATTCGATTATTTTTAAGTTCTTCCACAGTATGTTGTAAAGTTTCAATAACTCCATACATTTCCATTGGATCGAACACCCGTAGTAAGCTAGTCTGAGTGACTAATCCAAGTCCTAGTCCCCAATTCCAAGAAACAACTAAGCGTCTTACCCGTCTGCGTTCCATCTCTTGATGAGCTGTCCATAAGGAATCCTCTGGACTAAGCAAAAATAAAGGAGTACTCATCACTGCTTGGGCGGTAATTTTGCTTAAATCAAGATCAAGGGTTTTAAACTGCAACAGATCTCTTTCCGTAATAATACCAACGGGCAAACTAGACTCTTGGGGTTGTTGTTCCATAATCACAACACAACTCACATTCGCTTCCGCCATGAGTTTTGCTAAATCTATCACTTTATCTGTTAACTGCCCCTGTATAACATCTGGATTTATTACTTCCGATACTCTCCGTAATTTGAGTAAGTTACTTGGTCGTAAACAAGCCCTCAGACTTTCAGGAGAAACCACTCCGACTAATTGACCTCGATCGCCAATAATTGGTAAGTGGCGAATTTTATAACGGCGAAATAAAAATAAAACGGCAAAAATGTCCTGAAAATTTTCCTCCTGAAGTGTCACAACGGGTTTAGTCATCACCTCTTTCATCATTATTCCCTCTAAATTTGAGTTGAAAGCAATTAGGCGTACTAAATCTCGCTCGGTAAAAATCCCCTCTATTTCTTGCTCTTTCATAATTAAGACGCAGTTAGAAATGTTAGAGGAAGAAATAATATCTGAGCTGACCTTGGGAAAATTAGGAAGAGAACATCTTAGATTTTGAATTTGACTCATTAAAATGAGAGTTTCTGAGAGTAAGGTATCCCCAGTCACCCTGAGAGGAAAACGATCGATCGCATCTTCTAATAAAGGGGCTGCGATAGCTAAGTCTTTAGATACCATTTTACTCATCTTTTGTACAAAAAAATATTACAAAAAAAGAAATATAAAAATATAACTTGACATTAAACAGAGAAAAAGGTGTATAATAGACGGATGTAACAAAAAAAATCTTGAATCCCTTTATTAAATTGGACTATAGCTTTTTTTAGGTTAATGTAAATACTCAGGTTCTAACCAGAGATGTTGATGACTACTTTGATTCTAGCTGAAAGTTGGACGAACGGAGATTTATTTCCCCAGATGAAAAACTTTTGTGGATCTAACTAAGGTCTTTGAGTTCCAACACCGGATATTCTCGGAGTTTTACCATAAAGTTTATCTAAAACTCGTTTGACAGAAATCCGTTGCCATTCAGACCCCCGTTTAGTTCGATAGCCATGAAGATTGAGCCAATCAGCAATTTGCTGTAAGGATTTTCCTGATTTGTGATGTCGTCGAATCAGTTCAATGATTTCTTGTTCCGATGGGTTTTCGATCAACTCACCGTTAACAGACATTTGACCGAAGGATGGAGAACCATAGCCGGCATAGCCTCCTTCCGAGGCTTTTGCCCTTCTTCCTTGTTCTAGTCTTTCCCAAATCAAGGATACTTTCTCAGCACTCATAACGATAAAAATTAATTTAATTTACTCTAATAGTTTAACAGGAGATTAAAATTAACAATGCCCTTAATTTTTCTCGGACCTCCGGGAGCTGGTAAAAGTACCCAAGGGAAAATTCTTGCTCAACAAGGACCAATTGTGCATATTTCTACGGGGGAGCTTTTAAGGAAAGCGATTGTTGCTCAAACCCATTTGGGTAAAGAAGTGCAACCTTATGTGGAAACAGGACAATTAGTTCCAGATTATTTAATCATGGAAATAATGCGAAAGCGTTTACAGGAATCCGATACTAAACTGGGCTGGATTTTAGAGGGATGTCCCCGTACTGTCACCCAAGCTCAAAGTCTTGACCAAATTCTTTCAAGTTTAAATCAACCTCATCCCCAAGTAATCTATTTTAATACAGATACCAGTGTTGTAATCCAAAGATTATTAAATAGAGGTCGTCAAGATGATAATGAAAGAGTAATCCTTCATCACCTTCAGTTTTTCCAACGGCAAATTATTCCCGTAATTGAATTTTACCAAAAACAGAAACTTTTAGTCTCAGTTAATGGTAATCAAAGCATAAATGAGGTTACGAGTAGCTTATACTCTGCCTTACAGTTTTCGGTTTTAGCTTAAATTTATTTATTATTCAGGAAGCAAAAATGACAGCCTCTTATATTCAAGACAGTGATTTTAATGATATTGTCAATCGATCGACTTTAGTGGTAGTTGATTATACTGCCTCTTGGTGTGGTCCATGTCGCCTTATTAGTCCTTTAATTGACAAATTAGCAGATGAATACGCTGGTAAAGCTCAAATCTGCAAAATGGATGTGGATAACAACAAGGAAAATGCCAAAAAATATGGAATTCGCAGTATTCCCGCAGTCCTCTTTTTTAAAGACGGAGAAGTGGTTGAACGGGTAATCGGAAAAGCTGACTATCAAACTTTCACTCAAGCAGTGGAAAAACATCTTTAGTTGTCTTTTGTTAGACAAGGATGCTTTACCAGCCGAAGCGGAGTGCCTTTGGTATCACACAATAAATGTATTTTAATAGTAACTAATTTTCACTTAATTTTGCCGGAAGTCTTATGAGATTGATGAAAAAAAAACAAACAGTCCGATGTCCTAACTGCGGTAGTGAAAGCCAACGTTATTATTTTACCAGTGACGAAGCCATGTATCGTTCTTGTTCTGGAAGTCAAGTCATGCAAACAGAATGTGAGCACTGTGACTATTTGATGGTGATGTGTCTTCTCAATGGCAATGTTGTAGAGGCTTATGCCCCAGGAACCAATGCTTTCGCCCCTAAAATCAAACAATCTATTATCTTATCTATCATCAACAAATAAATAAGAGGTGACGAAAAAGTCAGTAAATAAATAGGCAAAATTAATTGTATATTTAGGTTGTAAAAGGGAATAGGCAATGGGATAGGGCATTGAAACAAGTTTTATTCGTTGCCTTCAGATTTATTCAGCAAACCCCAAATAATTTTAATTTAATAAATATCAGGAGCAAAAACTATGATGAAAGCCAAAGAAATAATGACCTCAAATGTGATTACCATTCGTGGTTCGGCTACGGTAGCTGAAGCGATTAAGTTGATGAAAGAGAAAGGGTTAAGATCCCTGATAGTCGAACGTCGTAATACTGATGATCCTTATGGTATTATTAGTGAAACCGACATTGTTTATAAGGTTGCCGCTTATGGACATGATCCAAAAAAAATGCGAGTTTACGAAATTATGACGAAACCTTGTATTGTTGTCTCCCCAGATTTAGGTGTTGAATATGTGGCTCGTCTTTTTGCAACTACTCGTATTCGCCGTGCTCCTGTGGTGGGAGAAGAATTATTAGGTATCGTCTCTGTTACTGATATTATGCACAAAGGAGATTTTGTTGAAAAACCGAAAGAGCTATTTCTTGAAGAACGCTTAGAAGTCGCTAGGGAAGAGGCACGGGCTATTTGTAGCGAGAAAGGCTCTACCTCTCCCGAATGCGCTGCGGCATGGGATATTGTTGAAGAGTTACAAGCAGAATCTTCACATCAGCGAGAAAGAAAACAGGAAAAAAGCTCTTTTCAGGTTTATTGTGACGCCAATCCAGACGCAGATGAGTGTCGAATCTATGAAGATTAAGTAGGTGTTGCTGAAAAAGTCTTTTGATGAAGCTAGGGAAGAGGGAAGAGGGAAAAGGGAAGAGGTAATAGGTAAGAGTTGTAGTTATTTTCTATTAATTTGGCATAACTACTGTAGAAGAGTCTAAATTTTTTTGATTTTTAAACCTGAAACCTGACATCTCCAATCAACAACTAATTCTATTTTTGCGTAACATCAGTTATAAAGATAAGTGACAAAATTTATCTAATCTCTATCTTAAATTCATGTTCTCCTCATGTTGATCCTTTTTAATAGATACAGAAGAAAAAAAATTATTAACTCAGGAGATTCGATCGTGTTTAAGAAATCTGCATCATTTTGGTTAAGTCTTTGTTTAACTAGCCTTGTTATTCCCGTTTCTTTAGTGGCTAATAACTTAAAAGTTTCTGCCTTGGAAAATAATACTGCTATTTCTCAACTTAATGCTTGTGCTGGTAAAAATCCCTGTGCTAGTAACAATCCTTGCGCGGGTAAAAACCCTTGTGCTGGTAAATCTGCTAGAAATGTAGGTGGACCTTTAGCTAAAGAATTACAAGGAAAACCTGTCGTTATAGATATTTATGCTAGTTGGTGTCCTGCTTGTAAAAATATTGCACCTACCCTTTCTCAGTTAAAACAACAATACGGTGATAAAGTTCATTTCGTTGTATTTGATGTCAGCGATAAAGCTAAAGCGGCTCAATCGGAAGCTAGAGCAAAACAATTAGGTTTAGAGAAATTCTTTAACGAAAATAAATCTCAAACTGGTAGTGTGACTATTGTTGATCCGAAAACGGGGGATATTCTCACTCAACACCGTAATAATAATAAATTAAGTGATTATACTTCAGTTTTAAATACTGCCATTTCTCAAAAATAATATTGACAAAGCTAATAGCTAAAATCTGCTAAAGCGATTTCATAAATACCTTTTTCAATCACAAAATATACAAGTTATACAGATTTAATGGTGGGCATTGTCCACCCTACTCGTCGTTTTAATTTTAGGAAATCTTTATCTCTACACATCATGACTCAAATTGAAAAAATACCCCTGGATGGAAAGATGAAAATCAAGTCTTCCCCCTCTCGCAATACTAAGAAATTCTTTTTTTATCTTGCATTAGGTTTCATTGCCCTAATTGTGGTAGTTACCCTAGGATCAGTTATTAGTCATCCCATCGAAAAATTAATCTCTTGGGTAGAAAATAGTTATCAACAATGGTTCGATCGACAAGACACTACAAACCCCTTAATTTTAATTATTCTTGCCTTTCTCGGTGGGTTAATCGCTAGTGTTTCCCCTTGTATTTTAGCTTTATTGCCAGTTAATCTTAGCTATATCGGTACTTTAAAAATTAAATCTCGTTGGGATGCTTTCAAAAAAGCTGGTTTATTTGTCTTAGGCTCGGTAGTAATTTTAAGTTTATTCGGTTTAGTCTCCTCCTTTGCTGGGGCGGTAATGGTGGAATATCGAGGTTATATAAATATAGTAGTAGGCTTAATTATGTTTGTCATGGGTTTATGGTTAATTGGAGTAATCAAAATTAATCTACCTCAAATGGAGTTAAATTTACCAAAAGCTGGTCCTTTTGGAGTGGGCTTGACTTTTGCGTTGGTAAGTTCTCCTTGTGCCAGTCCTGTATTGTTTGCAGTGTTAGCGGCGGCGGCGGCTACAGGCTCTCAAGTTGTCGCTACTTCGGCAATGGTTAGTTATGCTTTAGGTTATACGATGCTCATTTTCCTTGCTAGTTTATTCACAGGTTTAGCAAAACAGAGTCGTAATTTATTAAATTATTCTGAGGATATTATTCGCTTTGGTAGTGTCGCTTTGTTAATGACGGGTACTTACTATTTGTTTACTGGTACAAAATGGTTTTTTTGAGGTGTGATAAAAAAGTCTTTTGTTGACACTCCCACGACTGAAGTACGTGGGATTCTTGGTTCATAGAGGTTGCTTACCCTGACAGGTATTGCTACCAATCAAAATAGAGGCATCCTCTCCCCAAGCGTTTATTGCCTTAAAGACAAAAGTTCCCGTATGCCCTACGGTACTTAGAGCCTTTTTCAAAATATTGATAGCAGTTATTTAACAACCCCTAATTATTAAGAAATTTTATTGTGACTACGGCTAACACATTGACCATGAAGACTGACTCCGTAGGGTACTATATAGGTTAAAAGCCCTGCTATCCAACGCTCTCTCGTCATTTGCCCTTTCAGTAAGACTGAGCCATGGTTAATAGTAAATAAAATTGATCCTACTAGTAAGGATACTTTCAACGCCCTAGGCATTAATTCTCGATCGATTGCACACAAAAGAAAGTCTTTTAATTTCATCCCTGACAACCTATTTATTTTTTACAGATTATCACAAACTTATTGTATTTACAAAGAAAAAAATCATGACTAATATCAATTTACTTCATGGTGCGGAGGTTTTAACTCAGTTACGTCAAGAGTCTGAAAAACCCATTTTTATTAATTTGTGAAAATGACTGAAAGTCTTAACTCTTCCCTTTTCCCTACCATAACCAGTAAACTTCAATGCGTCTTCCCTTAGAAGTTACGCACTCATACTAAATTTTTTAACACATAACCTACTCCTCTGACGGTGTGAATTAACCGAGGGGATTGATTTGTTTCTAATTTGAGTCTTAATGCCCGAATATAGACTTCAATAATGTTGGATTCGCCTATGAAGTCAAAATCCCAGACATATTCAATAATTTGATTTCTAGTTAACACTTGACGGGGATGTTTTAAAAAGTATTGTAACAGATCAAATTCCTTTGCAGTTAGTTCGATCGAATCTTTACCCCTAAATACTTCTCTGGTTAAAGAATTTAAGGTTAAATCAGCAAATTGAAGAATATCAGATTTTTCGGGGAAGTGTAAATGACGCAGACGGGCGTTAATTCTTGCCAGTAATTCTTCAATACTAAAAGGCTTGGTTAAATAGTCATCCGCACCAGAATTTAAGCCTAAAACTCGATCGGGAATTTCGTCTTTAGCGGTTAATAATATGATAGGGCTTGTTATGCCTGTTTTTCGTAGTCGCAAACAAACGTCTAATCCTGAGATTTTCGGTAACATCCAATCAAGGATAATTAAATCAGGAGATGATTCCCTCACTTTTTCCAAGGCAGACATACCATCTTCCGCAGTCGTTACCTCATAGCCTTCTAACTGCAACTCCGAAGCAAGAAATTGACATAATCTTTGGTCATCTTCTACTATCAGTATATGGTTAGTCATGGGAATCTCTCCATAAGGCTAAACTTATTGTAAAAATACTGCCTTCTTGGGGTTTCGATCGAACTTTTATTGTCCCTTCCATAGCTTCAATCATACCTTTAGCAATAGCTAATCCTAAACCAGTGCCATCCCGTGAGCGAGTCATACCATCGTCAGCACGGTAAAATCGTTCAAATATTCGTGGTTGATGTGCCAAAGAAATACCGATACCATAATCTCTGATATGAATTAAAGCTCCATGGAAACTTTTTTCAAGGATAATATCAATAGGTTGAGATGGAGAAGAATATTTAAGGGCATTATCCACTAAATTAATTAAAACCTGTTGTAAACGATCTTGATCAGCACAGGTTATCACATCTTCATCAGTAATGATTAAATTAATTTTGCGCCCACTTACCTTTTGACTCATTTGGGCTACTTCCGTCACCAAAGTATTTAACATCAGAGGTTGACAACGAAAATGTAAATTACCATTATCCGCGCGTGCTAAATCCAATAAATCTTCTAACATTCTAATAGTTCTTTCCGTTTCTGCAATGGCAGTTTCTAAAGCCTGAATTTGATATGTGCTTAAATTATCACTGCGGCGCAGTAAACTTTGTAAATAACCCAAGATAGTAGTTAACGGGGTGCGTAACTCATGGGAAACATTATCTAAAAATTGCCTTTGTCGCTCCCAAGATGTCGAAAGACGAAATAACATTTCATTAAAGGCTTCTCCTAATCCAATAATCTCTTGAGGCGCTTGATTTAAGGTTAATTTTGCCCCACTTAAATCATCAGCTTTGATAGTAGAGGCAACCCTACTCATTTTTTTCAAGGGATGTAACCCCCGACTAATGGTATAAGATATGGCAATTACTAACACTGTGACTGTCACAATACTAATAAAAAATAAATGCCACAAACTATGATTTAATTTTTGTTGATCAATAGTTATATCCTGCGAAAGATAGAGTTTTCCTAGGGTATCCCCATTAACAATTAAGGGAGTGCCACATAAAACAATATCACGCCCATTAAATCTCACTACTTGCGCAGTGGTAGGCATAGGATTAATTTCTTCTATTCTTTGCAAAGAATTTTCTCGATGATGAAAAGAAGAAGATTGCCCTAATAGTTGCCCTTGGGAGTTTTTTACCCACACCATTAAGTTAGATGTTTCTAGCCGTGAAATAGCTTTTTCTATACCAGTTTCGATCGAATCTGCTTCAGTATATAATTCTAACTGTTCAGGGAAACGCATAGCTATATATTCTAAGGTTTGTTTGTGGGCTGTGACTAAATTTTGCTCCATTTGCCACCCTGCCCAAAAAGCGACACTTCCTAAACCTATCACCGATAATATCACTAATTCTAAGGTTAATTGAAATTGTAGGGATGAAGTAGGTATTTTTATTTTTGGAATGATTTTTTGTAGCCGTCTAATTAGTTTCATAATTTTTAAAATCAGTATTCTTATTAATCTGACTTTTTATTCTTTTTAAAAGTTGATGGCGGTGTTTTCTCTGGTATTGAATTGAAATCGGCTGTCATAATCTGTTTCTCCGTATAAGTTAAAACTGATAGTTGGTTGATTTCCCATCGCTTCTATATGATGAATAGCGTCTGGCATCAAACAGAGAATATCCCCTTCCGTGAGGATTTTTTCTCCCACTTTTTCGATTTTGTCAGGTTGATTCGGTTGCGGATTTCTACGCCAAAAGGTATTTTTCTCTTTGCCTTCCAATAATGCCACGATACCCCAACAGCCATGATTATGAATCGGTGATACTGTGCCTCCAGCCCATGCTACCAATTGCACGGTTAAGGGAAAGGAAGGCTCATCGTATAATGTCATTATCTCCCAACCTGTGTCTGGATTTGGTTCAAGCATGGATAAATATAACCAAGGGGATTCATTTAATAATTTTCTCATTAAAGGTATGATCAAACCTAATCTTTTCATGTCATCGGTGGTGGTTTCTAGGATGTCCTCCAAATCTGTCAAAAAACGATAAAGACGATACACAGAAGCCGTTTTAGAAGCCTTAGAGAGAGTTTTTAAAGGGTGACACTGCCCGTTATTATCCACTAACCAATCTTTTTCTTTCATATATAGGAAATAAATATATTTAGGGTTTGCTGAAAAAGTATTTTGATGAAGAGAGGGAAGAGCGGATTTGGGAAAAGGGAAGAGTGAATAGGTGACAAAATCAAGGTTTTGAGGCTTTGTATTAACTTATAATTACAAAGCTGTTTTAAATAAAATTTAGTAAAAATTGTGAAAATTGAACACTTTTCAGTTGATGTAGTATGTCCAAACCGTTGATTTTATCAGTCTTCTGATTTATTCAGCAAACCCTAATTCTTATATAGCTCTCTTAATTGAGGGTTTTTTTGTAAATTCGATCACCAAGTGCCATAGCTCGATCGAACTAAAAATATGGTATTATTATGAATAATTAGACTAAAATATTTTGATAAATTTTTGAGATTTTAGAAAATAATCCTTTTCAACATCCTAATATTAAAGCCCTCAAAAGACAATTAAAAGGTTATTATCGTTATCCTATAGGTAATTAACCCCTAATTCTTAATTCTTCATGCAATCTATAAATTAAGGATAAAGATGTGAGATAATTAAGGATTGTTAACAAAGTTATTATTTAAGCTATTATACTTCGTGGATAAACTTCGCACCGTTTCGGACACTAAAAGAAATTTTTATCAATATCACAACCGCCCCATTAACTCCATATACCGCAGAGTCGTTGAAGAATTAATGGTAGAAATGCACCTATTATCCGTCAATGTTGATTTTCGCTCCGATCCTATTTATTATTTAGGAGTATGTCAGAGTTTTACTCAATTTATGAACGGTTATACCCCAGAATCTGATAAAGACTCTATTTTTAGGGCATTATGTCAATCGATCGACAATAATCCTGATGAATACAGAGGTAAAGCAGAAACAATGCTTAACTTTGCTTCTCAAAAATCTCCTCAAGAATTAATCAACTGGTTACTATCTCCTACTGATGATAACGGTTTACAAGACGTAGCGAATCATTGGCGTTATGCTTTAGAGAATCCTAAGTTTAAATATAGTCGCTTATTTGCCATTGGGCTTTATAGTTTCTTAGCAAAAAGTGACGCAGAAATTGTTAAAAATGAAGAAAAATTTGCCGAATTAATCACTCCTTTAACTGATAAATTAAGTCTTCCTATTGATAAGTTTAAAAAAGATTTAGAGTTATATCGTAGCAATATTGAAAAAATGACTCAAATGCTCACTGTTTTAGCTGATACCCTCGAAGCTAGTAAGAAAAAAAGACAAAATAATTAAGAATTAAGAATTAGGAATTAAGAATTAAGAATTAAGAATTAACAATATTTTTATTTTAAAACATAAACAGTCTTTTAATTATTCATTATTCATTATTCATTATTCATTATCATGTTAGATTTAAAAAAAATTAGGGAAAATCCCGAAGAAGTTTTAAAATTATTACACCAACGCAATACCGACTATCAAATACAACCGATTCTTGATTTAGACAGTAAACAAAGAGAATTGCAATCCGTAAGAACAGAGTTACAAGCTAGAAGTAACGAAATCGGTAAGATTATCGGGGAAAAAATGCGTAGCGGTGCAAATCCTCAAAGTGAAGAAATCCAGACTTTAAAGGAAGAAGGCAATAACGTTAAAGCTAAGTTAGCACAGTTAGAGCCAGAAGAAAGAGAGTTAAAAGCACAACTTGATGATTTATTGTTGGAATTGCCCAATTTACCTTCTGATACCACTCCTATTGGTAAAAATGAAACAGAAAATATTGAAGTCAGACGCTGGGGAGATGAGTTTATTCCCGATGGTAGTCACATTTTACCTCACGGGGAAATCGGCGAAAAGTTAGGTATTATTGACTCAGAAAGGGCGGTAAAAGTTGCTCAAAGTCGTTTTGTGGCTTTAGTTGGTATGGGGGCGGCTTTAGAAAGGGCGCTGATTAATTTTATGCTCGATCGACAGATAGAAGCAGGATATATTGAGGTTATGCCTCCCGTTTTAATTAATAGCGTAGCACTACAAGGAACGGGGCAACTACCAAAATTTGCCGAAGAAAGTTTTAAATGTGATAACGATGATTTATGGTTAACTCCCACTGCGGAAGTGCCTGTTACGAACTTTTATAGTAAGGAAATTTTAGAAGCAGAAAAACTACCTATATATCATTGCGCCTATACCCCTTGTTTTCGCAGAGAAGCAGGAAGCTACGGGCGAGATATGCGCGGTTTAATCCGTTTACACCAGTTTAACAAAGTAGAGTTAATTAAATTAGTGCGCCCTGAAACAAGTGCCGAAGAACATGAGAAGATGGTAAATAATGCGGAGGCGATTTTACAAGCTCTCAAATTGCCCTATCGAGTTGTAGAATTATGTACAGGAGATATAGGGTTTAGTGCCGCTAAATGCTATGACTTAGAAGTATGGTTGCCTTCTGCTAATACCTATCGTGAAATTTCCAGTTGCTCAAATTGCCATGATTTCCAAGCTAGAAGGGCTGATATTCGCTTTAAGGAAAAGGGCAAAAAAGGTACTGAATATGTACACACCTTGAATGGCTCTGGTTTAGCGGTAGGGCGCACTATGGCGGCGATTTTGGAAAATTATCAACAATCAGATGGTACTGTTAAAGTGCCTGAAGTATTACAGCCTTATCTCAAAACAAATATTCTAGCCTAACGTAAAACAGGCATCTTGCCTGTGCTTTTTTGATTAATATAGGACTTCCGTACCATCGACAGTATTCTGTCATTCCGAGAGTAGCGAAGGAATCTCAATCTCTTAATTTTCAGAATAAGTGCGTAACTTCTATAAATAGACATCTTGAAGAAATCAGGAAATAAGGGTTGAATATTATTCAACCCCTACAAAGGAATAAAAAATCTTTGTGTTTATTTAGGGTTTGCTGAATAAATCAGAATTAAGAATTAAAAACTATTCAATATTCACTATTCACTATCCTCATCAAAATATTTTCTCAGCAACGACTAAATTATTATGAACACTGAAATATCAATAACTCCAGAAATAGCGATCAAAAATTTAAACCAAAAAGAAGATTTAGGCTTAAGATACTATGCCGCTTGGTGGTTAGGAAAATTTAGGGTAAAAACATCCGAAGCAATAGAAAGCCTAATTAATGCCCTCGATGATGAGGAAGATAGAGCTCCCGATGGGGGGTTTCCTCTGCGCCGAAATGCCGCTAAAGCATTGGGTAAACTAGGGGATTTGAGGGCGGTTGAGCCGTTAATTAAGTGTTTTGAGTGCGATGATTATTATGTCAGAGAATCAGCAGCCCAAGCCTTAGAAATGTTAGGAGATACTAGGGCGATTTCTCCTCTTGTCGCTTTGCTAGAAAATGCTGTTAAAGATGACAAATTAACGAATTATGCCACTGAGGTAGTCATAGGCAAACCTTATCTGAATCAACCCTACGAGGCGATTCTTGAGGCTTTAGGTACATTAAATGCCAAAAATACCCTAAATTTAATCAAGCCTTTTCTTGAGCATCCTACCCCTAAAATAGCCTATGCTAGTGCTAGGGCGATGTATCAGTTAACCCATGATGATACTTATGGGGAAATATTGGTCACTGCTCTGCAATGTGGTGAGTTACAATTACGTCGATCGGCTTTGATGGATTTAGGTTCGATCGGTTATGTAAAATCAGGGGATGCTATTATGAAAGCCTATGCAGAAAATAGTCTTAAATTAATTGCCATGAAAGGATTGCTAGAATATCAGTTAAAACAAGATGCTAGTGATGACTTATCTTCTGATAGTATTCACTTAATGAATTTTATGGATCAACTTTTATAATTTATGGAAGTTGCCAAGTTATAAAAAAAATGAAGATTTTACTGGATTTTCTTCCCCCTCTCCTTCCCCTATCCCCCTCTTATCTTCATCATTTTACATCGAACTCAGGTGATACTTGAAACCTCAAACCAATAATTAATTCTATTTTTGCGTAACATCAGAATATAAGTTAAAATTTTCTTGTCTATTACTGACTCAATGCTAAAATCTCATAATTAGCAAATTCAGTCTTCAAGCAATCTCACATAAACTCAGTCGTGCAAATTTCTTTAGATTATTATCGTATTCTCGGTGTACCTGTTGAGGCTGATTCAGATTTGATTGAACAAGCCTATAACGATCGCATTATTCAACTACCCCATAAAGGTTATACGGAATATGCCATCAATTCTCGCAAAAAAATTATTCAACAAGCATACGATGTTTTAGGAAAAGAAGACTCTCGTTTGGAGTATGAGTCCTTTTTCTTGCCTTCAGAAGTGACGAAGGAAGAATTAGAGTCGGATTCCGAAGAATCTTTGATGACGGAAGAAGACATATTGCCTGATGTTAATCTTGAGATTGAGGAAAGTTTGTTTGTTGGTGCTTTAATTATTCTTTTAGACTTGGGAGAATATGAGTTAATTCTTAGTTTAATTCAACCTTATTTGCTCGATCGCAGAGTGGTGCCACTCGATCGAGATAGCCTTAATATTTTCAGTGATAATGAAGAAGAAAAAAAGCAAATTTTTCAAGATTTTGTTTTAACAGTAGTGTTAGCAAATTTAGAATTAGCGAGAGAACAATGGCAAGAAAAACAATATGAATCTGCATCTAATTGCTTAAATAGTGCTTATAATTTATTACTAAAAGAAGATTTATTTATTGATTTAAGAAAAGAAATTAAACAAGATGTAGGCAAGATATTGCCCTATGAAATTTTAGAACTATTAACAAAAGAAGATAGCTATATTGAACATCGAAAAAAAGGAATTAATTTGTTAAAATCGATGTTAAAAGCAAGGGGCGGTATTGAAAGTACAATAGTTGATAATTCGGGATTAAATATTGATAGTTTTTTAAGATTTATTCAACAAATTAGGATTTATTTGACTGCGGAAGAACAGCAAAATATTTTTGAAGAAGAAGCTCAACGTCCCTCACCTGCGGCGGCTTATTTAGCGGCGTATGCTGGAATAGCAAAGGGTTTTACGGAAAGAAAACCAGAGTTTATTATTAGGGCAAAAAACAGTCTTATTTCTTTAACTATTCATCAAGATGTTTATTTAGAACAGTCTATTTGTGCATTATTATTAGGGCAAACTGCGGAAGCTGAATTTTCTTTAAGTCAAAGCAAAGACAAGCAGACGATTAATTATATTCAGGAAATGTCTCAAAATTCTCCTGATTTATTGCCCGGATTATGTCTTTATACAGAAAAATGGTTACAAACAGAAGTTTTTCCCCAGTTTAAAAATTTAAGTGACGAAAATCCCTCTTTACAAGATTATTTTAATAACGATCGAGTACAAAATTACTTAGAGACAATTAGTCATCCTGTATCCCCAGAAAATAATGAGGATGAGTCTTCTCCAGATTTAGAATTACCCGTTACTCCCAAAAATTCACCATCTTCTTTTATACAGTTTAATGCCTTAAAAGATCAAACGGATTATCAAGAACAAATTATCAATCAGACTTACGAATCAGAATTAGACGGGGAGATATTAGAAGAGGAGATATTGGAAGAAGAAGAAAAAGAAGGAAATATATCTTTATTGGTGAAAGGTGTAGAAGAAAATGAAGATTTATTAGAAATTGATGATTTTCTATCCTCAGTGGTAGAAGAAGAACAAACCTCTTCCAATAATGTTACTGAGAAAAAATCTGATGATTCTTCTCCCGAAAAAACTAATCATCCTCCCCAAAAACGAGATAAAACTAAGTTGCTTTTGCTGTTAATTCCCTCAGCTATTGCACTGTTATTATTTGGTGTCATCGGTGTTTTTGCTACTCGAATGTTACTTAGAGGAGATACGACTAGATTAGAAATATCTTTGTCAGAACCATTGATCGAGTTACCAACTATGAATCCTTCCCCAAATGATTTAACGACTCAGTTAAATAATGAAACAGGGCTTGAGATTATTAATCAATGGTTAAAGGCGAAGGTTAACGCCACTGGACCTGAATATAATGTCACAGAATTGAGTAAAATTTTAACTGAACCTTTATTGTCCAAATGGATAGGTAATAGTCGAGATTTGCGTAGTCGTAATGCTTATCGTCGTTATGAACATAAAGTTTCGATCGAATCCACAGAAGTTAATCCTCAAGACCCTACTAAAGGCTTTATTGTAGCCAAAGTGGAAGAAAAATCTCAATATTATCGTAATGGTGCATTAGTACCAAGTTTATCCTATCAAGATAATTTATCTATTAGATACGGTGTTATCAAAGAGGGAAATCAATGGTTAATTCAAGAAGTACAAATTATTAAGTAACAATTAACAATTAACAAGTAACAATTAACAATTAACAATTAACAATTAACAATTAACAATTAACAATTAACAACTTCTCATTATCCAATATTACTTATTACTTATTACTTATTACTTATTACTTATTACCTTCATCAAAATACTTTTTCATTACTCCCTAATTATACAATCCATTCAGAGGTTCGATCGCCCAAATCAAGAGAAAAACTAACGGCTTTACCTAAACGAGGGCGATTTTTTGCTTCTAAAATACCATTTTTTACTTGATCAATTACTCCCCAACTGGTAATATAATTAGCTATATTTTCTAAATGTTGACTATACTCTAATTCAGTCCAATGAAAGGAGGCTTGTTCTAAATATTTCCACATGATTTGAAAATATATTTTATCTTTTATTTTAATAATTTGAACGTCATAAGAATATCCCCATTTATTCTTAATTATTTCTCTTAATTCTTGTCCATTCATAACTTGAAAATTATTTATTTTTATGATGATTCTTTTATTCACTTTTCCCTTTTCCCTCTTCCCTCTCTTCATCAAAAGACTATGAAGTAAACCCTAAGTACTTTTTAATTTTTTTGAGGTAAGATTAAATGATAAGAAAATCCTTTATTAACAGCAGATTCAACAGTTAATTTAGCATCTAATTGTTCCGTTAAAATATTAATCAATCTTACTCCTAACGATCGATTATACCTCCATTGTTTGACGTTATCTGTACCTTGACCATTATCCCTAATTTTTAAATGAATATATTTTTTTTCATCTTGATATAATTCTATCATCACTTTTCCTTGTTTACTTTGATTAAAAGCGTGTTTAAAACAGTTAGTAATAATTTCATTAACGATTAATCCGCAGGGTATGGCATTTTCAATATTAATATTAATTGGTTCAGTCTCAATAGAATATTTTACTGTGCGAGGATAAGGATTATAACTGTGAAATAAAGTATCAATTAATTGAGTTAGATAATCACCAAAGTCTAAGTTAGCAAAATTATTTGATTTATATAATTTTTCGTGAATCATTGCCATACTTTGAATCCGATTTTGACTATTAGTAAAGGCTTTGATAATATTTTCATCTTCAAAATAAGTCGCTTGTAAATTTAATAAACTAGAAATAATATATAAATTATTTTTGACTCGATGATGAATTTCTTTTAACAAAATTTCCTTTTCTTCTAATGATTTTTGGATTTTAAATTCAGCTTCTTTCCGACTAGAAATATCTCTGGAAACTGCGATAATTTCTGTAATTTTTTGCGTAGAAACATCTTCGACAGGTTTGCTGGTGGTTTCTAACCAAATATAATCTCCCTGTTTACACAACATCCGATAACTATAGGTAATGCTTTCTTTTCGATCGAGCATCATCTGATAGGATTGATTATATTGAATAATATCATCTTCATCAATAAAATCTTGAGGGGATTTGTCTATTAATTCGGAAGGTTGATACCCTAATAACATTTTTACCGAAGGAGACACATACAAATAAATACCATCGGGAGAATGACGACTAATTATATCCGTTACATTATCAGCCATAAGGCGATAACGGGCTTCGCTTTCTTCTAAGGCTTGTTGACTTTTTCTCCTCTCAGAAATATCTTTAACGATGGCACAATTATAAAGTTTTTGTTGAAAATAAATTTGATAAATATTAATTTCTACTGGAATTAAAGTACCGTTTTTATGACGATGATAAGATTCCAATGTCATTTGTTTTTTTTCTTCTAATGTTTTCATAATATAAGCCCATTGTTGGTTTTCATTGTGAAATAAAGGATTAATATTTTTTACTTTCATAGTTTTTAATTCTTCTTGGCTATAGCCTAAATTTCGAGATGCCGCTTCATTAGCGTAGAAAAAGTTACTAAATCTATCTACTAGAAAAACTGAATCTCCTAATTTATCTAAGGTAAATTGAGTTAATTTTAAATTTTCTTCTAATCTTTTTTTCTCGGTAATGTCATCATAAGTCACTAAAATTCCTATCACTTCTCCTAGAGAATTATGTAAAGGTATTCGACAAATATCTATATAAATTTCTTCTCCATTAAATGTAATTTTTTCGATAATATGAAAACGGGATCGATCGTACTCCATCACCCAACGATCCCATTCCTGATATAATTGCGCTTGGGTGGGAGTAATGGGTAAATCAAAATCATTTTTTCCGATAATAGCACGGGTATCTTTATAACCTAAGACATCGGCAAAACTGCGATTACATCCTAAATAAATAGAATGACGATCTTTCCAAAAAATTCGTTGGGGTATATTATCGATAATTAAAGTGAGAAAATCCTGAGCAGATTTTAATTCTTTAGTACGTTGAGTAACTTTTTTTTCTAATTCTTGATTTAATCGAATATAAGAATTTTCGGCTTTTTTTCTTTCCGTGACATCCATAGCCATCGACATGACGATTTTTCTACCATCAGGCAAAACCCCCAACGGCACAGAATGAAAATGCCACACCCTTTGTTTACCTTGTGCCGTATTAATCATATATTCTCCCTCATCTAAAAAGTCTTTAACTTTATATAATTTCTCAAAATGAGAATTGTTGTTATTAATCTTTTTGCCGTATGCTTTTTCTATCCATTGACTAATAGTAGGAATGTCATGGAGACAGTATCCACTGATATTATTCCAAGCCTGATTAATTTGTATCACTTCTCCATCTTCCGCATGAATCATCTTAGGAAAAGGCGCATAAATAAAAGCATTACGAAAACGCATTTCACTGACTTTTAATTCTTCTTCAATTCTTTTTTCTTTGTCTATATCTTGAATGGTAGAGATAAAATATTTAGGTTTGTTTTCAATGTCTTTTACTAAGGAAACATCTAACCGAGTCCAAATATATTGTCCATTTTTTTTAATATATCTTTTCTCTAAAGAATAACTATTAATTTTCCCATTGAGACAATCTTGAACTAATTTTAAGTCTATATCTAAATCTTCTGAATAAGTAATTTCTTGGAATGTTAATTGAGTTAATTCTTCTGAATTATAGCCTAATATTTCACATAATTTATCGTTGACTTTTAATAATTTTCCTGTTAAGCTCACCCTAGCAATACCTATAAATGCTGATTCAAAGATCGATCGATATAATGCTTCATTTTCTTCTAATTTTACCGTAATTTGTCTTTGCTCAGTAATATCAATAATTGTACCAATAATATAATTTTCTTTATCAAGAATAGTCTTTCTAATGCAAATAGTTTCTAGCCAACGAATTTCATTACTATTGGGAAGACAATAACGATAGGAAAAGTGAGTTGACTTTCCTTCCCATAAAGTTAGGGATAATTTTTGCAAAAATAATAATTTATCTTCAGGGTGAATATTATCTAACCAAAAACTCAATAAAGGTTTGTGAATATCCTCATCTTTTCCTAGTATTTTTTGCGTTTCTTCATTGACATAAATTAAATTACCTAGTTTGTCTAAACGAAATATTCCTAAAGGTAAATTTTCGGCTAAATCAGCATAAATTTTTTTGATTAACTTAACTTCTGTTTGTGATTTGATTTCTTTAGTGACATCTTTAATGGTATAAAGAAGATATTTGTCTTTTTCATCATCAATATATTTAATACTAACGAGTAACCCAATATTTTCTCCTTTAATATTATCAAGAAAAATAGGGATATTTTTTAATACTTTTTTATTTTTTAGTTGTATTAAATTAATCTTTAAGGTTGGTAAAATTTGTTTAATATGCTGTTTATTTTTTATATTTTTATTAGAATATTTGAGCATTTTATTGAAGGTGGAAGAAACATAAAAAAGATTTCCATTAATATCAGTAATAACAACAGCGTCACTGATTAAATCTAATAAATGAGGAAATAATTTATGGAGATTTTCCTTAGAATTAACCATAATTGAGAATTAAGAATTAAGAATTAAGAATTAAGAATTAAGAATTAAAAACTATTAACTATAGCAATCAGGAATCATTTGTGAGAAATAAATTATTAGAAAAAAATATCGAAGATACGACTACTCTTGCCTTTTGCCTCTTTTCTTCTATGATAAGATAATTTTCACAACTCATAACTGACTGTTATATTAACTATTCATCTAAGGCTTTTTTCGCTATTTTGGTGATATAAATTGTTACGGCAACAGTAGCAATTAACCCTACAATATTTAATATTAACCTCAATGTATCGGTATTTCCAGTTGTTACTTCTAAGGCAGTTTTCGGGATTGAGCCAATATAAACATACATAATTGTACCGGGTAACATTCCTATCCATGAGGCAAAGAAATAATCTCTTAAGGATACTTTTGTCACTCCAAAGGCATAGTTTAAAAAGACGAAGGGAAAAAGAGGAGATAGCCTTGTTAAACCGACTATTTTCCAGCCTTCTTTTGCCACAGCCCGATCGATCGAGGTAAACTTAGGTTGGGATTCTATTTGTTTTTCTACCCAACCTCGCAAAAAATAACGTCCGAGGAGAAAAGCAAGGGTTGCGCCTGTTACCGATGCGATCGATACTAAGATAGAGCCTTTTACTACTCCAAAGATTAACCCTGCGCCTAAAGTTAAGGCTGAACCCGGTATTAAAAAGATCGTGGCGATGATATAAATAAGTATAAACCCCAGTACTCCCCAGATGCCCCAAAGTTCGATCGAATCCGTGAAGTTGTTGAAAAAGTTGTTAATATATTCAAATATTTCCATAGGTAAGCAAAATTAATTGTATGTTTACATTGAGAAAAGTAAGCTAAAACCCATTTAATTTACCGTTTTTATTAAGTCTTGAAAATGATTTCATTACTTAGGGTTTGCTGAATAAATCAAAAGGTTATTAAAATCAATGGTTTAGGCACACTATATTCACAAAAAAGTGTGAATTTTTGGCAATTTTTACTCAAAAACAGGGCATTTCAAATCTGATTATTCACAATATACCTGTGTACTTGTTGAAGAGATAACGCTTCAAAATCTTGATTTTTCATTCTTTAACCTGACACCTGATACCTGATGCCTGATACCTACCCTCATCAAAATACTTTTTGTGCACCCCCTAAATAAAAAAACCCGCCTTCTCAAAGACGGGGCTTAAAAATTTATTAACCTAAAGTTCAATACCAGAGCTAACTTCTCCGACACTAGAACCAAAACCACCGGCAAGAATGTCAGCTTCTTTAACAAATCCGCTATAGGCTTCCATACCGTGTTCGGAAATATCTAAACCTTTCACTTCTTCTTCGGTGTGAACTCTAATGCCTACAGTAGCTTGAAGTCCATACCATGCGGCTGTACTAAAAGCAACGGTAAATCCGCCGATGGTTAGAATACCGATAATTTGAGCGAATAATAAATTAATACCACCGCCAAATAATAGGCCTCCATCAGTAGCAAAAATACCAACTGCTAAAGTTCCCCAAATACCACAAACTAAGTGAACGGAAGTAGCACCTACAGGATCATCAATTTTTAACACTTGGTCAAAGAAAGCAACAGAGAATACGACTAAGACACCTGCGATCGCACCGATAATAACGGCACTAAAATAACCAACACTAGCACATCCAGCAGTAATACCCACTAAACCAGCTAAAATACCGTTAATAATCATGGATAAATCTGGTTTACCATCTTTTGCCCAAGACGTGGCAGTAGCTGTCACAGCACCTGCCGAAGCGGCGAGGTTAGTGGTTACAGCAATATAGGGAACATTGGCAGTGGCGGCTAATTCAGAACCGGGGTTAAAACCGAACCAACCAATCCAAAGGATTAAACACCCCAAAGTGGCGATACTCATATTGTGACCAGGTATAGCATTAACTTTACCGTCACTAGAGTATTTACCTTGACGAGGACCTAAAATCGCAGCCCCCATGAGTGCTGCCCAACCACCGACAGAGTGAACGACAGTAGAACCTGCAAAGTCACTGAAACCTAATTCATCTAACCAACCACCATTCCAGACCCAATGACCAGTGATAGGATAAGAAATACCAACTAACAAAAGACTAAAAATTAAGAAAGCATCAAAACGGATTCTTTCAGCTACCGCACCAGATACGATGGTGGCGGCGGTGGCGGCGAAGGCTACTTGGAATAAGAAAGAGATAGGAGCTGGAATTGCGGCAGGATAATTTTCATCTCCGTAGGGTGTAGCGTCACCATTAAAGAAAAATCCTTGTAAACCGATAAAGCCGTTACCCTCACCGTACATAAAACCATAACCGATCGCCCAATAAATCATGGTAGCAATGGCAAATACGATTAAGTTCTTCGCTAAAATATTAACAGCATTTTTTTGACGACAAAAACCAGTTTCTAACATAGCGAAACCAGCGTTCATGAAGATAACTAAAATAGAACACACTAACAAAAAGATGGAATCTAAAACAATTTTAACTTGATCTAAATCTTCAGGACCATCAAAACCCTGCGCCATTGCTGCGGTATTCCACACCATAACGATAATTGCCGTTAAGGGAATACAAGCCAACCAATAGGGAGAGAAGACATTTTTGATACGAGCTATAGAATTAAGTATAAAGTTTCCTTGATCTTTCGATCGAGATACTTTTCTATTCATTTTTTTTGACATCATCACCATGGATTTTTACTGGTATAGATTTGCTTCAAAACTACATAAGAATTGAGGATTTAATCTCTTAAGTCTTCAATTAACTGTTAAATATTGGTATGTTTTACTTAATAAGTTCTGTATCGAAAAATACAATTAACAATGAACAATGAACAATTAATAATTAACAATGGATAATGAATAAATTAATTCTAGCTTCTTAAAATATGTTTCCAGAATTTTGGTTTAACCTTTCTCCTCAAATTCAATCCGTTATTGTTCACTTAGGATTTTTAAGTGTGGGATTTGTAATTATCTATCTCATTTTATTTTTTATCTTACGTCCCCTTTTTCGTCAGTTAGAAAAAGATATTGCTCTGGTTACTCTCAATGTATCGGGGTATCCCCTTCTCAGTGTTTTTACAATACTTAATCTTAAATTTACATTTCGAGATTTACACTTCATCATCGATCGAAATATTCTCGAAAATATCTTTACTGTCATCATCATCATTATTATCAGTTTTTGGCTTGTCGCTCTTTTAAAACAAGTAATTATTTACTATCTGAAACAATATACTCAACAAACCGAGGTAATGTGGGATGATGTGTTATTACCTTTAGTAGAAGCCGTTATTCCCGTCATCATTTTTTTATTTGGAGGGGTTTTTTCCTTAAAAACTTTTGGCGTTGATTTAACAGGAATTTGGGTAACATTGGGGGGCGCTACTTTTATTATTGGTTTTGCCTTAAAAGATATTCTCGCTAATTTTTTCAGTGGCATTGTCTTGTTGATTGATACCCCTTTTCAATTCGGGGATGTGTTGCGTCTGGAAGATGGATCGATCGGAATGTTATGTCGTATCGGAGTTAGGGTGACACAAATTTATCTTTTTGATAATCACTGCGACGTTTATATTCCCAATAGTGTTTTACAAAATCAAAATATCACTAATTTAAGTCGTCCTACTTCTTATTTCTACTATTCTCGTACCTTAGAAATTCCTGCGAATTATGAATTAGAGTATCTGCAAAAAACTATTACCGAAGTGGTTTTAGCTCATCCTGACACTTTAGCCAATATCGAACAAAAATTGAGTTTGATCGATCGATATTACCTAGAAAATGAATCATCTGTTCAATTACAACAAGAAATTGGTAAATTAAGACTCTTAGCAGAACAACAAGTTAACGACAAACTAGAAGAAATCGAATATTCTTTAGAAGCCTTAGTGGTGACACTACAATTCGCCGAAAAAGGAGGCTTAACTTCCGAAGAAATCGCCAACATTATCCAAGAATATCAACAAGTTTTAGAGTTAATTGGTTTCAATATAGAAGAAAATCAAGATACCTTCCTTCAGGAATTTATCGAGTCTCAAGATTCAGAAGCATTAATCGAATTAGTCAGAAAATGGTATCGTCTTTGGTTGAAAGACCCCAATTTACAAGAAGAAGACCTTTACTTAATTCCCCAAGAGTGGGATCGTAAAATAAACCTGATCAAAAAAAGAACCTATCGCTTATACCAAAAAATTATTAATCCTCAATTAGAAGAAACTCGTTTAGATGATTATGTTTTAGAGTTGAGTGACTGGTTTAAATCTCGTTTTAAAGAGCGAAAAAAATGGCAAGATCCCCAAATTTGGGTGACAGCTTTAAATCATGACGAGGGATTTCTCTACTATCAATTTCAAATTAATTTTTTTGTGGATGACATTAAACTTGAATACGGTAAAAGAGGCGATCGCATTAGTAGTCAGATTTATCAAGAAGTTCTGAGGATCGTTCAACCCAATATGAAACCTGTTTAAATTTTTTACATTTTATCTGTAGAAATACTGAGAAAAAATAATTATTTATAAGATGGTTAAAGTTTAGCAAACTTTTGTAAAAAAATATACCTATATTTTAATAAAAATCGTTAGAATTAAAGAAAGATGAAAAAATCATTAAGAAAAATAAACATAAAAAAATTCTTTTATAAACTGTAAAAGTGAAGCATCTCAAATCAGATTAATTTAGCAAAAAAGGAGCAAAAACCATGTTAAGTAGCAACTATTCGATCGATATAATCACTCAATACAATCAAGGACAAAGAGAATTCCCAAAATTACAGTTGAGAAGAATTGATTTAAGAAATAGCAAATTAAAAGGTATTAATTTACAAGGCTCTGATTTAAGTTATGCGGATTTAAGAGAAGCAGATTTGAGCAATGCCAATTTAAGTCATTGTTACTTCAACGAAGCTAATTTGAGCGGTGCTAATTTGAGCGGTGCTAACTTAACGGGGGCTTACCTTATCAAAGCCTATTTAACCAAAAGCGATTTCCGAAAAGCCATTGTCAAAGAAACCTATTTTACAGGTAGTTTTCTCACTAAAGCTAATTTTATGAAAGCCGACTTATGTGGGGCTTTTTTGAATGGCGCTCACTTAAACGGTGCTATTTTTCACGGTGCATCTTATGATAACACCACTCGGTTCGATCGAGGGTTCGATCCCGTTGCCCTAGGACTTACATTAGTATCATCATTTCAAGGATCAGCAGGGAAAAAAATTACGATCGCCCAAGTTATCACTAACTTTGAGTCTATGGCAAGTATAACCAGTTGTTACTTAGGAGGCACTATCACCGCCAAAAACTTTGAAGAAAGTCGTCCCGACATCGAATGGTTACAACAATTCTCCATGGACAAAAAAGGCAAAATCACCTTTACAGGAAATCTTAACCATCAGGCAACCATGATACAACTAAAATGGTTAGAAAAATGGACTAACGCCTTCGTCAAAAAATGCTCTATCATCATTCAAGATTTACCCAATATTATTGAGGAAAAGCACCTAACAGTCGATTATTTAATCAAAAATAATGCCGCTTAAAATGCAGAAAACTCATCAAATTTATTCAAAATTGTGATTTAAAATACATCTTAACTTGTCAAAACGATCTTGATATGTTATCAATGGTTTATGACCAATATTTAAGGTGTGAGAAACTTAAAAAGTATGTTTAAATCCATGAAAAAATATTCTGTAGCAACTCCTGCGGTAATTGCTTTAGCGATGGTTGCCAACGGTATCGCGCTTAAAGATGCCAACGCCAACGAAATCAGTGCTGATGCAACTTTACAACAGATTTCCGAATATAACCAAACCCAACCTATGGGACAAGTTACCTCCGTATCTCAATTAAGAGATGTGTCTCCTACGGATTGGGCTTTTGAAGCGTTAAGAAGTTTAGTCGAGAACTATGGTTGTATTGTCGGTTATCCCGATCGAACCTTCAGAGGAAACCGTGCGTTAAGTCGTTACGAATTTGCCGCAGGTTTAAACGCTTGTATGCAACAAATGGAACGTTTAATTGCTTCTAGTCAAGGCGTACTCAGAGAAGACATCGAAAAATTAAAACGCTTAATGGCAGAATTTGAAACCGAATTAGCCGCTTTAGGTGCAAGAGTTGACAACTTAGAAGGTAGAGTTGCTTTCTTAGAAGATCACCAATTCTCCACCACCACCAAGTTAAGAGGGGAAGTAATCTTTGGTTTAACAGCTTTTGGCGAAAATAGTCGAGGAAATGCTCAAACTACCCTAAGCGATCGAGTTCGTTTAAGTTTAGATAGTTCTTTCACAGGTAAAGACAGATTAAGAGTTCGTTTAGCGGCAGGAAACGTACCCCGTATCAGAACCCAAACTGGAAATAATCTTCCTAGCACTCAGGCAAGACTGAGCTTTGAACAAAATACTCCTGATAACAATGTTATTGCGGACAAAGTATTTTATACAGCACCATTGGGCGATAAATTCAGATTTTGGGCTGGTCCTATGATGGCTGTAGATGATATTTACAGAGCTTACTCCCCCTATACTGAAAGTGGAGGCACTGGTGCTTTATCTCGTGCCATGCGTTATAACCCTGTTCTATATCGTAACGTGGGAGAAGCGGGGATAGCGGCTCAATACAAGTTCAATAGTACTTTTGACATTACTGCATCTTACTTAGCAGGTAATAATAACAGTGCGGCTGATCCCAGCAGAGGAAGTGGTTTATTCAATGGGGTTTACAGTGCAGGTGTTCAATTAGGCATCAATCCTAACAAAAATCTCGGCTTTGGTTTAGGTTATATGTTTGCTTATGACAACGCTAACAACATCGGCGGTGGCTTAACTCCCCTCGGTGCATTACCCAATCAACTCAGAGGAGTCAGAGTGGAAACTCATAACGTGGGTATTCAAGGAACATGGCGTGTAGCTGAAAAATTCAACGTTTCTGGTTGGGGTGGTTACAGTGACATCAACGATCCGGGTAGCAATGCTAATGCTGATTTATGGACTTTTGCCCTTAACTTCTCCTTACTGGACTTAATGAAAGAGGGTGCTGTATTAAACATCGGTGGTGGAATGTTACCCTATGTTGATGCAGTTGAAGGAAGAGGAGGCAAAACCGTACTTGGTGGCAGTACATCATGGATTGTAGAAGGTAATTATAGATTCCCCGTAACCGACAACATCTCTATTACCCCCGGTGTTTACGCTGTGTTCAATCCTAACCAAGATGATTCCAATAACACTGCTGTTGTGGGTGTACTCCGTACCGTATTCCAATTCTAATTATTTGTAGTGGTTGGTGGGCATTGCCCACCCTACATTTAGGTTAAAAATTGAGTTGATCAATAGACTTCTCCATTAATTAAGATTTTAAGGGCTGAAGCCCTTACTACGAAACAATTAAAAATAATTTTTGGAGATGTCTAATAGAAATTATTGCCTCAATTTTTGACCTTTTTTTATGGTTATTCTTGTATGACTTTTGTTGTGCTTTTTATAGATGCAATTAACCCAAAAGTACCGCCAATCATACCGATAATTAACCACAGTAAAAACGAATTGCCTTTAGTATCCGCCACGATCGCAGCCGTAAGACCAATTAAACAATGGAGTAGCATTAATAAAAAAATGAAGGTGGGATCAAAGTTAAACATAGTTTATAGGTATCAAAATTAAATTAAATAATATTTTTGCAAAAAAATCTTAACAAAAATTAACAAAGTACAGTAAGATAGTTACATTAAAATTAAGTCTTAATATAAAAAGAATATGATAGCGGATCAATTTCCTTGGCTCACCGCAATAATCGCCTTACCCTTTGTCGCTGCGCTATTAATTCCCATAGTGCCAGACAAAGATGGTAAAACCCTCAGATGGTACGCTTTAGGAGTCGGGTTAACAGATTTTATATTAATGTGTTACGTTTTCTGGCAACATTACGATACAACTAATGCCAGTTTACAACTTGTTGAGCAATATTCTTGGATTCCAGAATTAGGTTTAAGTTGGAGTGTTTCCGTAGATGGTTTATCTATGCCTCTAGTGTTATTAGCAGGTTTAGTCACCACTTTATCGATGTTTTCCGCTTGGCAAGTCGATCGAAAACCCCGTTTATTTTATTTCTTAATGCTATTGTTATACTCAGCACAAATTGGGGTATTTGTCGCTCAAGATATTTTATTATTATTCATCATGTGGGAATTAGAGTTAGTTCCTGTATATTTATTAGTATCCATTTGGGGTGGACAAAAAAGACGCTACGCCGCTACAAAATTCTTACTCTATACAGCCTTAGCATCTATATTTATTCTCGTAGCAGGTTTAGGTATGGCATTATACGGCGGAGGAGAAATCACCTTCGACATGGTGGCATTAGGATTAAAAGAGTATCCCATCGGGTTAGAAGTGTTACTCTACGGCGGTTTATTAATTGCCTTCGGTGTCAAATTGGCTGTTTTCCCTCTCCATACATGGCTACCTGATGCGCACGGTGAAGCCTCCTCTCCTGTGTCGATGATTTTAGCAGGTGTTTTGTTGAAAATGGGCGGTTATGGCTTAATTAGGCTAAATTTAGGCTTATTACCCGAAGCCCATGTTTATTTTGCCCCTGTGCTAGTGATTTTAGGGGTTGTAAACATAGTTTACGGTGGTTTTGCTTCTTTTGGTCAAACCAACATGAAACGCCGTCTCGCTTATTCTTCCGTGTCTCACATGGGTTTTGTGTTAATTGGTATCGCTTCCTTTACGGATTTAGGTATCAGTGGTGCAATGTTGCAAATGTTGTCTCATGGTTTAATTGCCGCCCTCTTATTCTTCCTTGCTGGGGTGACTTACGATCGAACCCATACCATGTTCTTAGATGAAATGGGAGACATCGGCAAAGCCATGCCTAAAGTATTCGCTTTATTTACTGCTGGTGCAATGGCTTCTTTAGCGTTACCCGGTATGAGTGGATTTGTGAGTGAATTAGCGGTATTTGTCGGTTTTAGTAATAGCGATGTGTATGATTCAACCTTCCGTACAGCAACAATATTTCTCAGTGCAGTGGGTTTAATCGTGACTCCTATTTATTTACTGTCAATGTTAAGACAACTATTCTACGGTACTGACAAAGTACAAATGTGTATTATTGGAGATACCGAAGAAAAAGAAAACTTCGACAACGATCCAGCAGTATGTTTTGGTACAAGTTGTGTTTTACCTAGTCAAGCGATATATGAAGATGCAAAACCAAGGGAAGTATTTATTGCGGTGTGTTTCCTGTCCTTAATTATCAGTGTGGGATTGTATCCGAAATTAGCGACTCAACTTTATGACGTGAAAACCGTTGCCGTAAATACTGAGATTCGTCAAACTTATGCCGAGATTGCACAAGTAAATACTCCAGTAGTAAGTTCGATCGCTCTTCAGAAATAGGGAATTGATTAAAATTAAATTTGTAGGGGTTGAATAAATAATATTCAACCCTTTTCAGTGTTAGATTTGAAGAAAAGTTATGACAGGTAAAATTAAGGTATAAAATAAAAACTATAAAGAATAATAATGAACAAATAATCAAGCCATGAATATTGACACTTTAAAAAATAAAATCAGATATTTGACTAATGATGAAGGGAAAAAAACCGATGTTTTAATACCCCTAGCTATGTGGGAAAATATTTTACAAAACCTTCCCTTAGAAATAGAGGAAAATAATGATAATAAAATTCAATTAATAGCCGATTTTAAACAAAGCCTCCTCGATGCTAGAGATGGTAAAACCTACCCTTTAGAAGAACTTTGGGAGAATGAAGAATCATAAATGAAAGAAATACAAATTACAGAACCTTTTAAACGTAGATTTAAGAAACTAAAGAAACGCTATCGGCAAATCAAAAAAGATATTCAACCTATTATTAATGAATTACAACAAGGAAATTTAATCGGAAATCAAATAACAGGGGTATCCCAAATAATTTATAAAGCAAGGGCAAAAAATAGCGATATTCCTATAGCAAAAGTGGAGGCTATCGGCTCATTTATCAAATAGTTTCAGGAGAAATAATTTTATTATTAATTATTTATGCCAAATCAGATCAAACTAATATTAGTGCTTCAGAGATAAAACAAATTATTAAAGAAATTAATGAGTAGAAAAAATAATATAGCAATCAGGAATCATTTATGAGAAATTTAAACTAGATTCCCCTTTATAATAAATTAGACATCTTCAAAAATACAGGCAAGATGCCTGTTTTACGGTGATAAAATCATAAATATTCATCAATAGGATTTCGATCGAACTTTAGTTTATGTAACCTAAACAGTTTAATGAAAAAATCTTAAAAAAATGTAACGAAATGTGAAGCAATGGGAGTAAAATGGTAAAGAGAAAAAATGTAGATGAGTAAAAAATAGATGCGAATTGCCATAGCAGGTGCAGGATTAGCAGGACTTTCTTGCGCAAAATATTTAGTAGATGCTGGACATACTCCGATCGTACTCGAAAGACGAGATGTTTTAGGAGGAAAAGTTGCCGCATGGAAAGACGAAGATGGAGACTGGTATGAAACTGGACTTCATATCTTTTTCGGTGCTTACCCCAATATGTTGCAATTATTCCACGAATTGGGTATTGAAGATCGTTTGCAGTGGAAAGAACACACCATGATTTTTAATCAACCTGATAAACCCGGTACTTATTCACGGTTCGATTTTCCCGATCTTCCTGCACCTGTTAATGGTTTGATTGCCATTTTGCGCAATAATGATATGTTAACGTGGGGCGAAAAAATTAAGTTTGGTTTAGGGTTGTTACCTGCGATCGTACAGGGACAACAGTATGTAGAGGAGATGGATAAATATTCTTGGTCTGAATGGATGGCAAAACAAAACATTCCTCCTAGAATCGAGAAGGAAGTTTTTATCGCTATGTCGAAGGCGTTGAACTTCATTAACCCTGATGAGATTTCCGCTACTATTCTCTTAACGGCTTTAAATCGCTTTTTACAGGAGAAAAATGGTTCAAAAATGGCGTTTTTAGATGGTTCGCCTACGGAAAGATTATGTCAACCCATTGTGGATTATGTTACGGAAAGAGGGGGGGAAGTGCGTTTAAATGCCCCTTTAAAGGAAATTTTGTTAAATGAGGACGGAAGCGTTAAGGGCTTCTTATTGCGTGGTTTAAATGGTGCTGAGGATGAAGTTTTTACGGCGGATGCTTATGTTAGTGCTATGCCTGTTGATCCTTTGAAGGTGATGTTACCTCCTGCTTGGAAAGAAATGCCCTTTTTCCAAAAATTGGAAGGTTTAGAGGGTGTACCAGTCATTAACTTACATTTATGGTTCGATCGAAAACTCACGGATATTGATCATTTATTATTCTCTCGATCGCCTTTATTGAGTGTTTATGCTGACATGAGCAACACTTGTAAAGAATACAGTAACCCCGATCGATCGATGTTAGAGTTAGTTTTAGCACCTGCGCATGATTGGATTACAAAATCTGACGAGGAAATTATCGAAGCTACGATGCAAGAGTTAAGAAAATTATTCCCTCAACACTTTACAGGAGATAATCAAGCAAAATTGTTGAAATCTCATGTAGTCAAAACCCCTCGATCGGTTTATAAAGCTACCCCCGGCAGACAAGCCTATCGCCCTTCCCAAAAAACTCCTATTAGTAATTTTTACCTTGCAGGAGATTTTACCATGCAAGAATATTTAGGAAGTATGGAAGGTGCTGTATTATCGGGTAAACGATCGGCTCAAGTAATCGCTCAAGATTATCCTGTGGGTAATGTCAAACAACCTGCTTTAGTGTAAAAAAATTAAAGATTGCTTCGTACCTCGCAATGACAAAGAAAATTAAGAATTGAGAAAGGCAAAAGGCAAAAGTAAGAAGGAATGTAGGGGTTTAATATATTAAACCCAACCCCAATCAAAAAAATATAATTACTTTCTCCCTTCTCCCCCTCTCCCCCTCTCCCCCTTTCTTTCTTTTTCACTATTCTCTATTTCCTTTCATCACCTAAATATCTAATTAATCTTGCTTACTTACTTCAACAAAGTTTTTTATGACAGATTTTAATATTCCTCCCGAAACAGAAAATTTAACCGATAATTCTCTGACTGAATCAGATATATCCTCTCAAATTCCAGTGGTTTTTCAAACTCACTTTGCAGGAATTATGGAAATGTATAGTGATATTGACACTGTAGCAAATTACCTCAACGATCATCAAGGATGGTTTGTGCGTTGTGCCATGCCCATGAAAGCCGAACCTTTTGGAGAAAATGGTTATACTTTGATTATCGGTCATTATGGTGCATTTGGCTACAATGTTGAGCCTCAAATGACGGTAATTTTAGAGCCTCCTCAAGCTAATTTCTATTATATGTATTCTGTGCCGAATCCAGAATTTACTCAAGAAGGTTATGAGGTGGACTATCATGCAAAAATGTATATAGAGTCTATCCCTTTATCTTCGGCAGGAGAGGGCATTTTAAAAGCATATCAAAAACACGGACAAAAACCTCCTTCAGAAATTACGAAGGTTAACTGGAAATTAGATTTACAAGTGAAAGTTAAGTTTCCTCGTTTTATTTATAAACTACCCCTTACTCTGATTCAGGATACGGGCGATCGAGTCTTAAGTCAAATTGTCAAACAAATTTCCCCTCGTCTGAGTTATAAAGTACAAAAAGACTTTCATTCCCGTCTCGATTTACCTATTCCCCCCAAAAATTCTCGTACTTGTAATGTTAGGGATATGGATGAAAATGACAACTAAAATCAAAGATTTAGAAACATCACACTAAATTCCCTATTTTGCTCAAAAACCTTTTTCAGCTACCCTTAAATAATTAATAGTGGATTAGTCGATAATTTTGATTTATGATTAACTTTATTATGAGCATCAATAATTAATGAAGTGTAAAAAAACAAAGGGTGACAATCTTTAATGAAAAGCAATAATTCCATTCGACATATATTAGCAGTAGAATCAGGTACTTGGAAAAAAAATTTTTTTCTTGATAAAAATACTTATTCTATAGGGCGAAATTCAACTAATTCCTTAATTATTAATCATCGAGTTATATCTCGAAATCATGCCAGTTTAATTAAAGTTATTTACACTTCTCCTAAAGATAATGAAAAGGAAAATATTTTTTGGATTGTAGATGGAGATTTGAAAGGAAATAGAAGTACTAATGGAATTTATGTCAATGGAAAACAGTGTTTCTGTCATCGTTTACAACCGGGGGATATAATTTTTATTGGCGGAGTAGAAGTTAAGGCTAAATATGACATTGTTGATTTAGAAAATAAAACTTTTTTCAGTGCTAATCCTGATAAACAAGTTTCTATTATTAATGCAGAAATTAATGATAGTGAATCCACTAATCTGATTTTACCAGTCATTGAAAATAAAGACTTAGAGAAATTTGAGTTAGTGTCAGAAGGGATTTTAATTATAGACTTAGAAACTAACAAAATTTTGACCGCTAATTCTAGTTATACTGAATTAATCGATTATTCTTTTCCTGAACTTATTAGCTCAACTATTGATGATTTATTTGTATTAGAAAAAGATATTATTCTCCATGATATGGAGATGATAAAAAATTATAATATTTGGGTGACAAAAGAATCTATACACAAACAAAAAAATGGTAATTTAGTTAATGTTTTAGTCAATTATAGTGCGGTTATTTATAATCATAAAAAGTGCTTATTTGTGTCGGTACAAAATATTAATGATTTAAAGAAAATTGAAGATGCTATTCGCTTTCAAACTAACCATGATTCTCTCACTAATTTACCCAACAAAAAATTATTTAACGAACAATTAGCATTATCTTTAGGACATAATAAAATCAAAGAGGATAATTTAGCTATTCTTAAATTACGTCTTAATCGTTGGAAATATATTGTCTCTCTCTTAGATAATGATGGTGAAACTCAATTATTACAAACTATTGTTAAACAAATTAAAAATACTCTCTTGGCAGGAGATAGTATCGCAAAATGGAGCGATGATGAATATGTAATTATGATCGAAGAAGCTAAAAATAATGATAAGATCGATCGAGTTATCAACGAGATTTTCAATAATCTTAATAAGACGTGGAATATAGGAGATAAATCATTTTTAGTAACAGGAAATTTTGGCATCAGTATTCACCCTCAAGACGGCAATGATATAGAGACATTATTGCAAAAAGCATCTCTGGCTTTAGAATCCAGTTATCATCAATCTAATCAGAATTATCAATATTATAATTCCTCTCTAGTCCAAGAAAATAAAATCTTAGATACCCTCATTTTTGATGCGGTTAAAAATAATAATATTTTGATTAAATATCATCCCATTGTTAATGTTAACAATCAAGAATCTTTTGTCTTAAATAGTAGTATGTTTCTTGAAAATAATGGTGAAGAAAATTTAACAGATATAAAAATATTAACTATCGCCTCTAGTCTTGGATTAACTTCTAATTTAATTTATGGATGGTTAAAAACTATTGCCCAAGATATAAAACAATGGGAAAAGAATGGTATTGTTATCCCCACAATTAGCATCAAAATATTAATTTCTTCTTTAATTGATAGTCAATTTGTCGATGCTTTAGTAAAATTTATTGTCGAGAATAATTTAATGAATTTACAACTAGATATTGTGTGCGATCGAGACATATCAGATATAAAATTAATAGAGGATAACCTAGTAAAATTTAAAGAAATTGGTATCTTATTTGCCTTATTTGATTTTGACGTAGTAAAACTCCATGAGATAGATAATAGTAAAGTGAAATTTACTACCCTAAAAATATCAGAATCCTTAACCAAAGACTTAGAAGATAACTCCCCAAAAAGACCATTAATTTATAGTATAATCAGTTTAGCAAATGGGTTAAATGTGAAAGTAATAGCAGAAGGTATTAAAACAGAAACGCAAAAAGATATTTTAGTTAATTTAGGTTGCGAAGAAATGCAAGGAGAATTTTTTAGCCCTCCTCTTTTAGCAGAAGAAATGACTAATTTTTATCCTAGTTTACCCTTTGAAAGTGTTTTATAGAATGAAGAATGAAGAATGAAGAATGAAGAATGAAGAATGAATTAGCTCTCCTATAATATAGCAATCAGGAATTATTTATGAGAAATCAATTATTAGTAAAAAATCTCTAAGATACTATTAATCTTCCCTTTTCTCTACCTTCATCAATCATTTATCATATTCAAAGTAAAAGAAACAATAAAAATATAGGTTGAGTTTTGTCACCCAACCTTGATAATTTAGCCAATGGCAATATGTTGTTTATTTTTTTCCTGAATAAAAATAGTATTTCAGCAATTCTTAACTAGAAGAATTGGGGTTATAGGGTGCGCATTCAAAAGGTTGTACACCAATTTCAGGTACTGATTCTTCAGGAGGGCTGAAAATGCGGGTAAAAGCCTCTGTTAAATATTTGGTCATATCTTCAAGCATTTTGATGATATTCATAACTTATTCCTCCGAATATATTGATCCCCTTATCTATATATTATGAGATATAACTGAGAAAATGAGGGAATATCTTAACAAAAATTATTATTATTTGTGGGAGATAGAATTTGCTGAAAATTATCGAATTTATTACTTAATATAATGAGACAAAATTCTTGTCAATAAAAAACTTATTTTTAGTAATTATACCTATTTTATTCTAAATTTAATCTTTTTATCTTGATCCCTATGGTTATATAGCAAATTATAAATCAAAATTAATCTATAAATTTATTCTCTTAACGTGATTCGACTATAAAAAATTTATGACTATCAAAGTAGCGGTTATTGGTGCTGGATTATCAGGTTTAACTTGTGCAAAACAGTTGCAAAATCAAGGTTTTTCTGTGGATATTTTTGATAAAGGTAGAGGAGTTGGCGGAAGAATGTCTAGTCGTAGGACATCTTGGGGTTATATTGATCATGGTACACAATACTTTACAGCTAAAAGCTCTTTATTTCAAGCATTTTTACGAGACTATGATTCTCTTATCTCTGTTTGGGAGGGAAAATTTGCCCGTTGGCGGGGAGGAGAATTAACTTTTATTTCCCCTGAAAATTGCCGTTATGTGCCTTCGATTGCTATGAATAATTTATGTAAAAATATGGGCTTAGAAGTGCGCCTCCAAACTCGAATTATTCGCTTAGAAAAGTCCACATCTTGGACATTAATTGATGAAAATGCCCAGAAATACTCAGAGTATGATTATGTGATTGTCACGGCACCTCCTTCACAAACTTATGATTTATTAAAATCTCATACGAATATTGCTAGTTCGATCGAACCTATAAAGATGTATCCTTGTTTTAGTTTAATGATTATTCCCGATACAAAACTTAACCTTCCCTTTGATGGGGTAGAGTTGCAACATCCAATTTTAGGTTGGGTTGCGGTGAATGATAGTAAGCCGTTGCGAGGAGAAAAAGGCGCTATGGTAATGCAATCTAATTTTACTTGGGCGGAGGATAATTTAGACGAAAATAGGGATATTTTAACAGAAATTATGAAGCAAAATACCGAAGATATTTTTAAGATTAAATTGACGAATAATATTTATGAATCCTTGCATTTATGGCGTTATGCTATTCCAGTTCGATCGAACGAAAAAGGTTATTATTTAGATGAGGATAATAGGATAGGTGTTTGCGGAGATTGGTGTTTAAATGGTAAAGTAGAATCAGCTTTTTTAAGTGGTTATTATTTAGCACAAAAGTTAAGTAATTTATAATCTAAGACATATTTAACTTACATTTTTTTCCTAATAGACTTCTCCATTAATTAAGATTTTAAGGGCTGAAGCCCTTACTACGAAACAATTAAAAATAATTTTTGGAGATGTCTAATATAGATGAAATTTATTTCATTGTGAGATAATAGTTTTTATCAATAATTCGCTGTGTAATAAATTCCACAGCTAACATTTTTCGTTCAATAAATTGAACTAACAAAATACAATTATGAATTTATTATTATTAGTGTTAGAAAATTGTTTAAGACTGTTTGGTTTATTTTGGATTGCAGGAGGAATTTTTGCTATTAAAACCGCAAGAGACTCTCAATTTATGGATACTTGTTTAGAACAATTAGAGCAGAAAAAAGTCGATCGATTAGTTACTAATTTTATGTTTATTGGCGGTATATTAACCCTTTTAAGTGGTATCGGTTTATTAATTAATCAAGACGCTGTGATATTTGTTTTATTAATTCTGATTATTAGTCAATTAATTTATTTTGACATCAAAAAAAAGAGATTTGCTCAAGCCATAACAGAAGAAGAAAAAGAAGAATATACCATTCAATCTAGTACTTATAATGCTTTTTTGACCAGTATTTATCTCGCTATAGCGGTTGTAATAAAAATTATTTTAGTTAGAATAATTAGTTTATAAATATACCAAAAAATTTTTTTGATTTCTAGGGTTTGAATAATATTTAACCCTTAAAATTATTATGATAGTAAGTATATCAATGAATGATTATATTAAGTTCGATCGAGCTAATAATTACATAATTTCTAATCTTATTAAACAAGAGATATTAAAGATTTATAACTTATCTAACCTTAATTTTGCCATAGAATTAAGTAAAAATGAGCAAGAATTTGTTTATAAAACTCCTGTCTGTTTACAATTAGCAAAAATTGCACAAAAATCTCCCTTATTTATAGCAGAAAATATTGTTAATCGCTTAACTTCCTCTAACTTTATAGAGTATTTTTTAGTAAGAATATCGGGTAATGGTTGGTTAGAATTTGTACTGCTCGATCGAACTTTAAACCATTGGCTTAATCAATTTTATCCTCTTAATCTACTTATTTTATACAGCACAAAAGAAGAAAAAAGTCAAGTTTCTTTTAAACATATTTATCCTCATACAAGATGTTGTTCTATTTTAAAATCTGCCCATAGGGATAATATAATAAGCCTTGATAATTTAGACTTAAAAGTTAATCAATGGAGAATAAAAACACCCAGTCTAATAGACTATCAACAATTATTTAATGGGCATAGTTACGAAAGAAAATTGATCAAAGAATTAATCATTATTAGTGAGAAAATAAATAAAAACAAAATTAACTATCATCATGCCTTAAATAATCTCAGTCAAAGAATCTTAGAGTTTGAATCATTTACTCGTATTTGGGGGGAAACCCTACAACAAAATATCAGTTTATCTCAAGCAAGATTAGGATTAATTGCCCTCAGTTTACACTATTATCAAAATATTTTTCAAGCTGAATTTAACCAAGAATTACCCCAAGAAATAGATTAATATATTTTTATATATTGAATTACCTATCACCTAAAGCCCAAAACCCTTTTATTTTTTTTCATTCAGTCCTAAATTTTTGATACTTTGTTTTAAATCCTGCCATAAATCTTTGATTTGTTTATAGGCAACTTGGGGAGGCACTTTTCCATTAGTTTCTAAGTTACAAATATAACTAACTTTTTGAGCAAATTCCTGTAAATTAGCATTAAACATGAGATTTTCTGGGGTAAATTCTCCTCGATAAGAAGTATGAGGAAAAATAAAATTCTCTTTATCCCGTTTATCTTGTTTATCTCGATCGTCCACCATAATATTTAATTATACACTCCAAAAAATAGCAATATCCTACTATAACAAATAGTTTAAGCAATTAACAATCTATTTATAAAAAGCTATTAATATCATAAAATACAACAAGAAAAAATAGTTATAATTGATACTTTTAAAGGTTAAATTTATTGATATAGATTTTCATTTTAATTTGATGAAAACTTAATAAAAAAGAAAAATGCACTGTCAATAACTAATAGTTTTCGCTTCGCACCTAGCGTCAATGAGCGTAGTATTCAATTAATTTTACCCCGACAATGAAAAACCCCAATTATTTCCATCATTTTATATTGAACTCAGGTATTTTAATGGGTTAGGGAAGAATCACAACCTCTTGCATTCTCAAGTGTCAACAAAACTAGACAAATAAATACAGAATTTATCTACGGATTAGATTAAAATGATCGAGATCACCCTTAATCGGACGATCGAGATAAACTTATAAGTTAAAACGATAAATCTTATGCCACGTCGTGAAGATATTAACAAAATTCTTATTTTAGGTTCAGGACCGATTATCATAGGACAAGCCTGTGAATTTGACTATTCTGGTACACAAGCCTGTAAAGCACTACGAGAAGAAGGCTATAAGGTGGTTTTAGTCAATTCTAACCCAGCTACCATTATGACTGATCCCGAAACCGCCGATCGAACTTATATTGAACCCATTACCCCTGAAATTGTCGAGAAAATCATCGCTAAAGAACGACCTGATGCACTTTTACCCACAATGGGAGGACAAACTGCTCTTAATACTGCCGTTGCCTTAGCTGAATCGGGTGCGTTGAATAAGTATGGAGTAGAGTTAATCGGTGCGAAGTTACCTGCTATCAAGATGGCAGAAGACAGGGAGTTATTTAAGGAAGCAATGGCGAGAATTGGTGTGCCTGTATGCCCTTCAGGTATTGCCAGTAATTGGGAAGAAGCCAAAGCCGTGGCGGAAGAAATTGGCTCGTATCCTTTAATTATACGCCCTGCTTTCACTATGGGTGGTACTGGAGGCGGTATTGCCTACAACCAAGAGGAATACGAGGAAATGGCGAAATTCGGTATTGATGCCTCTCCCATGTCACAAATTCTGGTAGAAAAATCCCTCATTGGTTGGAAAGAATATGAGTTGGAAGTAATGCGGGATATGGCGGATAATGTAGTTATTATCTGTTCGATCGAGAACATTGATCCTATGGGGGTACATACTGGGGATTCTATCACCGTTGCTCCTGCTCAAACTTTAACCGATAAAGAATATCAACGATTAAGAGACTATTCTAAGGCAATTATTCGAGAAATTGGAGTAGAAACTGGCGGTTCAAATATTCAGTTTTCCGTTAACCCCGTCAATGGTGATGTCATCGTAATTGAGATGAATCCCCGTGTATCTCGATCGAGTGCTTTAGCCTCGAAAGCTACTGGTTTCCCCATTGCCAAGTTTGCAGCTAAGTTAGCTGTCGGTTATACCCTCGATGAGATTTCTAACGATATTACCCAGAAAACCCCTGCCTCTTTTGAGCCTACCATCGACTATGTTGTAACTAAAATACCCCGTTTTGCCTTTGAAAAGTTCCCCGGTTCGTCACCTGTCCTCACTACACAAATGAAGTCGGTAGGGGAAGCTATGGCGATCGGACGTACCTTTGCTGAATCCTTCCAAAAAGCGTTAAGATCCCTTGAAACGGGTCGTTTTGGCTTTGGCTGTGACAAAAATGAGACTTTACCCACTTTATCTCAAATTAGCTCCCATTTACGCACCCCTACCCCTGAGAGAATTTTTAGCGTATATCATGCCTTAAGATTAGGGATGACGGTAGAACAAATTTACGAGTTAACGGCGATCGATCCTTGGTTTTTGCGTAAAATGCAGGAAATGGTAGAAATCGAGAAATATATGAGACGTAAGGCATTAAAAGAAATTACCGCCCCTGAAATGCGTTTCATTAAACAACACGGTTTTAGCGATCGTCAAATCGCCTTCGCCACCAAGACAACGGAAGACGAGGTGAGAGATTTCCGTAAATCTTTAGGTATTTTACCCGTTTATAAATTAGTGGATACTTGCGCCGCCGAGTTTGAAGCCTTCACTCCTTACTATTACTCCACCTACGAAGCAGGAGAAAATGAGAGTATCCCCAGTGATAAGCGCAAAGTGATGATTTTAGGAGGAGGACCTAACCGCATCGGACAGGGTATAGAATTTGATTATTGCTGTTGTCATGCTGCTTTCTCTCTCAGTGATGCAGGTTTTGAAACCATCATGGTTAACTCTAACCCCGAAACCGTATCCACCGACTATGATACCAGCGATCGACTTTACTTTGAACCCTTAACGAAGGAAGACGTTTTAAACATCATCGAAATGGAAAACCCCGAAGGCGTTATCATTCAATTTGGTGGACAAACTCCCTTAAAATTAGCAGTACCTTTGAAAAACTATCTCGCTCATCCTGATACTACCGTCACCACCAAGATTTGGGGTACTTCTCCCGATTCGATCGATACAGCAGAAGACAGAGAAAAATTTGAGGCAATCCTACACGCCTTAGACATCAAACAACCCCCCAACGGTATCGCGCGCAGTTTTGAGGAGTCGAAAGTAGTCTCCGAAAAAATCGGTTATCCTGTGGTAGTACGTCCTTCTTATGTATTGGGCGGTCGTGGTATGCGTATTGTTTATAACGAAGACGAGTTAGAACAATATATGCGCTACGCTGTGGATATTGAGCCTGATCATCCCATTTTAATCGATAAATTCCTCCAAAATGCCATCGAAGTTGATATAGATGCGCTGTGCGATGCAACGGGTAAAGTGGTCATTGGTGGTATCATGGAACATATCGAAGAAGCAGGAGTGCATTCTGGCGACTCCGCTTGTTCAATCCCTTATATTACCTTATCTGAAACGGTTGTCCATACTTTGCGTATTTGGACAGAAAAACTGGCACAATCTTTGAATGTCATTGGTTTAATGAATATTCAATACGCTGTACAAGGAGAAGATTGTTACATCCTCGAAGCCAATCCCAGAGCATCCCGTACTGTACCTTTTGTGTCGAAAGCCATAGGACGACCTTTAGCCAAAGTTGCCTCTCTCGTGATGTCGGGCAAAACCCTTGAGGAATTAGGGGTGACAGAGGAGATTATCCCCAAACATATCGCTGTTAAAGAGGCTGTATTGCCTTTCAACAAGTTTGCTGGTACAGATACCTTACTAGGTCCTGAAATGCGTAGCACGGGCGAGGTAATGGGCATAGATAGCGATTTTGGTAAGGCATTCGCTAAGGCGGAAATCGGTGCAAGTGTATTCGTACAGACTTCGGGTACTGTATTTTTATCCCTCAACGATCGAGATAAAGAGTCGATCGTACCAGTAGCGAAAGACTTGGTGGACTTAGGTTTCAATATTCTTGCTACCGAAGGCACGAAAAAGGTATTAATGGAAAATGGGGTCAAAAACGTTGAATTAGTGTTGAAACTTCATGAAGGTCGCCCTCACGTTGTGGACGTAATCAAGAATAATCAAATTCAATTCATCATTAATACTCCTAACAGCGATGAGGAAACCCAAACCGATGGGCGTAAAATTCGTCGGGCGGCGTTAGACTATAAGTTACCTATTATTACCACGATCGCAGGCGCTAAAGCAACGGTGGAGGCAATTCGATCGCTCCAGTCTGAACCTTTACAGGTTAAGGCTTTACAAGATTATTTCTAAGGCTTTTGGTGGGCATTGCCCACCCTACTGTTAAGGTAAAAATTTAGAACAATTTAAAAATTTTATTTAATAAAAAAATCGCAAATAATCATAAAACAAATAACTATAATATGGAATGATGATCCTTATTTGGAATTGCCGAAATAATAGCTCTCAACGCATTATTAACATCCTTAGAAGTCTGAAAAACTTTTGCTACATCAGCATCTAAAGTAACCGTTATTGAAATGGTTGAGGGATTAAGAGCAAAACGATTAGGTTTAGCTTTTTGATAATCGAAATCATATTCAGGAAGTAAATCTTGGTTATTATTCTTATTAAAATTTGATGTTTTTTTCATAATTTTGACGCTCTTTTTTAGTAGCTAAACGGGAACTAATAATTCTAACTTTTTGATTTCTTTCGGTAAAACAAACTAATAAAAGACGATTTTTTGAATCATGTCCGATAATGATTTCTCTATCCTCATCATTCGAGTGCCATTCATCATAAAAAATGTAAGCAAAAATATCTTGAAAAACGGTTTTAGCATCCTCAAAGGATATTCCATGTTTTTGAAAATTTGTTTTAGCTTTTTGCTCATCCCATTCAAATTCAAAATACATAACAGTTAAATTTTAACAAATTAAAAATCATTAGATTACCCATGAAAATAAATAATTTAATCATAAAAAGGGATCATATTCCTCATCGGGCTATAATCTATACTACAAATACAAAAAATTGGACGCTCAATAACAGAGACAATTCGATCGTGACCGTCTGAACCTTTACAGGTTAAGGCTTTACAGGATTATTTCTAGGCTTTTTGGTGGGCAATGCCCACCCTACTATTACTTTAGTTTTGACTCGATAAATTGAAGATGAAATAGTTTTTATTTTAGATAGGAGAAAAATAAAAAAGATAAAATAGTTAAATTATTGAGGACTAAAGTTGTGCAACATTGCATAGGTTTACTCAGTATTCTCATATCTTTCATAGGCATCCATTAAAAAAGTATAATAAGCCTCTGTCATGATCATGCACTTTGACAGACCCATCATCCACTCTAATGATGATATTAAAGTGTCTCTCTTGACTTGATCGTTAACGCTAGAATCACAACTAAAGTGTACTATTTGACTTTCATGGTTAAGATAAAAAATAGTACCATTGAAATAGCTATTTGAGTCAAAAGTAAAATAAATATTCATAGGATATTCACAGTTCTCTATTATTTTTGTAGCCCACTTGTTTTGCATTTGTGGCGAAAACTTAATATTTTGGTTCGCATAATGTTCAACAGGTGTTTGATTTGCGGTAAAATCAAAGATTATTAAACCAGAGTTTGATTGTTGTAATACAATAGCATTAAATTTACTTTTAAGTTGAATCATTTCATTGGTTACACTATCAAAAGCTGATACACACGATTCAGTACTTGCCATTGCAACGGTAAGGGGTAAAAAAGTTTGGAAAGAAAGAAGTGTTGGAGTTAGAAGTTTTACTATTTTAGTGAGTTTCATGGTTTTGTCTCTTTTTGTTAATGGGTTATTGTTTTTTACTTATATATTTACTGTAACAGATATTACAAAACAAGCAACTCAGTATTTGATCGCTAACTCGTTAATTTATTAGGGGCGATTTATGATACAGAAAGTATAATCATATTTTATCGTAGGCTCGATCGAGCAGCTCGACTTTTAGTGATCGAGCAAGAGGAAGGATCGATCAACTATAATGATTTGTTAAGATAAAATTTTAATCAGTGTTTTTTATGAACATATCTCATCAACAAGAATTTTCCATAGAATATGCGCGTGAAAATTTTAATCAAGTTATTGAAAGCGCACAAAAAGAAGCAGTAACTTTAGTACAAAATGAGCAAAAATTTTTCTTAATTAATGAGAATATTTTAGAGTCTTGGTTAGAAACTTTTGAAATATTGAAAGACCAAGAAATTTTAGAAGATATTAAGATAGCTAGAGAAGAATATCATAAGGGAGAAACTTTAACAATGGATGATATTTTTAGTTAGAAAAATGGTTTATCAGATTAGATTTTCTCAAAAAGCGAGTAAAGATATTAATAAATTATCTCCTAAACAAAAAGAAAAACTAAAAATAATTTTAGAAGAAATATTATCTATCAATCCCTATATAGGAAAACCATTAAAAGGTAATTTAAAAGGTTTATACTCTTATCGTTTAAATATCAAAGATAGAATTTTATATGAAATTATCCCCGATGATCAAACAATCTTAATTATTAGGGCAAAAAGTCATTATGGAGACTAATTTTTTATATATAGCGGTTTTCATGGTTACGAGGTACAAAATCAAATTAAAATCTGCCCGATTATAAAGATTTTAATGTGCCTCATAAGGGTAGAAATTGCTATAAATATGTTTTGTTTATAAGCTATATAGCAGAAGGTAAGATAATATTTGATGGTAGGGTCGATCGACTTCTATATATTAATTTTGAAGGTTTTTGGTGGGCATTGCACACCCTACGTTATAATTTTTGTATCACACATATTAGTTAAGAACATTGGACACAATAAGTATAAAAACTAGCATTGATTTATTTGCAGGAATAGGTGGTTTTAGAATTGCCTTAGAAAATAATGGTTTTAATTGCATTTATTCTAATGATTATAACAAGTATAGTTGTCAAACATATTCAGCTAATTTTGGAGAAATATATTGCGGTGATTTAAACGATATTTCTGCTGAAAATATCCCTAACTTTGATTTATTATGTGCTGGTTTTCCGTGTCAACCATTTTCGATCGCAGGTGTTAGTAAAAAGAAGTCTTTGGGAAAAAAACACGGATTTGAAGATGAAAAACAGGGTAATTTATTTTTTGAAATTTTAAGAATAATTGACTATCATCAACCAAAAATTGTTTTTTTAGAAAACGTAAAAAACTTGAAAAGTCATGATAAAGGAAACACTTGGCAAGTGATAAAAAATGAATTGCTAATCAGAAATTATGAGATTTTTTCAGAGATAATTGACGGGAAATATTACGTTCCTCAACATAGAGAAAGAATATTTATTGTTTGTTTTAATAAAAATATATTCCCTAATATTAATTTTGAATTTCCTAGTTTACCAAGAAAAAGATTTTATGAATTAAAAGATATTTTAGAAAACAATGTTGATGAAAAATATACATTATCCGATAAATTATGGAATTATTTACAGCAACATAAAAAAAATAGTCAAGCAAAAGGAAACGGTTTTGGTTTTGGAATTATTAATACCGAATCAGAATATACAAGAACTTTAAGTGCGAGATATTATAAAGATGGATCAGAAATATTGATTGAACAAATTAATAAAAATCCTCGCCGATTAACTCCTCGTGAATGTGCAAAATTACAAGGTTTTCCAGACGATTTTATTATTCCAGTTTCCGATGCTCAAGCCTATCGACAATTTGGTAATTCCGTTATTGTGCCAGTGGTTGATGCTATTCTGAAACAAATTAAAACTACCGTAGAGAAATATAATTTAGGTCAATCCCGACAAAAACAATTATCATTATTTTAACAAGATAAAAGATGAATATTTTAAATAAAAATGAGTTAGCAGATTTATCAAAAATCAAAAATACTTATTACATGACTCCCATTCTTAAAAAACTTGATGAGTCTATTATAAAATATGGTTTAGAAAAATCACTAGATCATCTCAATACTATTTTAAACACAGCAAAAGATGATGTAGAAATTTTATTAGATAAGAGAGTTTTAGCAGGAGAAATAAAAGATAAATCTCAAGCGAGAAAGTCTATTGCTGGAAATGCTTTTTCCCTCCTTATTAAGTATTTATTTCTTACTTTGAAAGAAAATCAGTTGATCAAAACTAATATTTTTATAACTTCTCGTCCTAAACAACATGAATTGATTAGTGATATAATCACAATAAAAGTAGATGATGAAACTCAAAAACCTGATATAGATTTAGCAATCTATAGTATCAATGAAAATAAAGAGTTAAATAAATGTTTAATTCTCTCTCTAAAAACATCTTTAAGAGAACGTGCAGGACAAACTTACAAGTGGAAATTATTATTAGAAATAGCGACTTCTGATAATCCAATTAAAGAAAAATATAATATTAGTTATGAAAGTAATAATATGCCTTTAGTTGGTTTTGCAACGGTTAATTTTTATAATGAAATTAATAATCCTCAACATCGTGGAATGTTTAAATTTTTTGATGTAGCCTTTATTGGTAAACCTTTAAATGCTGAGTTTATTAATAATTTATCTGATTTACCTCGTTTTGTTAATGAAAATCTTTAATAATTTTACTAAACTTTAACTATTAGCTTTGTCATCATAGAAGGGCATTGACAATACATAGAGTAAGAGTATATTTTACGGTAGGTTCGATCGAATATAATGGCATAAAGTAATAATTTTAGGAGAAAAAAATGTTACAGATAAATAAAAACTATGTTTTAGATGAAAATAATCAACCCATTGCGGTACAAATTTCTTTAGCGGAATTTGAACAAATAGAAGAAGTTTTAGAAAATTATCAGTTATCAAATATGATAGAAAAAAAAGAGTTTTTTAATAAAAATGATACTTTAAAATATTTAGAGCTAAAAAATAATCAACTTAATTTATCTTCAATTCCTACTATAGAAGAAATGTTAAATAAATTAGCACAAATACAACAAGAAAACCCTATTGAGTTAGACTCCATTGAAAGGGTCGATCGAGTTAATGAAATATAAGCAGATAAATGATAGAATTTTTAGTAGATACTAATGTTATTAGTGAGTTATTTAAACCTTTACCAAATCAGTTTGTAATGACATGGTTATCATCTCAAAATATTATTGGAATTAGCGTGATTTCGGTAGAAGAAATATATTATGGATTAACTTATAAAAATGCTCAAAAACAATTAAATTGGTTTAGTAATTTTCTTGATTATCGATGTCAAATTTTTGTGATTACCCCTCAAATTGCCCAAAGATGCGGAGAATTAAGAGCAAAATTGCGTCAACAAGGTATAACTAGAACTCAAGCTGATTTATTAATTGCTTCTACTGCTTATGAATATCAACTTTCGATCGTCACTCGCAATACAAAAGATTTTACTAATTGTGACATAAATATTTTTAATCCTTTTTTAGAACAAAATCCAGAAATTGAATTATAGAATCATTGGTAAATATAAAATCAATTTTGTTAATTTATTACGCAATGAAAACTAAGATAAATATAAAAGTTATAAAAGCAAGTTATAATACATAGAGTAAGAGTATATTTTATGGTAGGTTCGATCGAATATAATGGCATAAAGTAATAATTTTAGGAGAAAAAAATGTTACAGATAAATAAAAACTATGTTTTAGATGAAAATAATCAACTAATCTTACTTTTAATTATAGTATTAATTACGCTAATTATTATTTTTGAGAGTAG